>DASSSG010000309.1:0-3731 GCA_035708545.1 Bryobacteraceae bacterium
AACCGTGCTGTCGAAACGCGACGCCTGATGCCGGTAGTGGGCTTCAGCTACCGGCATCCCCTTGCCGAGCATGTCCCCGTGGCCCGCGCTTTATACCGACACGAGAGGAGGTCGCGCGCGAGCGCGCCGAACAACGGCGCCGCCTCGTCTCGAACTGGCCGACCGTCGAGCCTCTCCAGCCGGGCGAGTTCTCGGCCTTTTCGCCTTACGCATTCCTCCACCGCGAACAGCCCGAGTACACGCCATCGGCGGCCGAGAAGAAACAGGCCGTGGCCCTCATTCCCCGTGCACGCACGCCGCGAATTCATTCACCAGCGTACGGACAGCCGCCATTCGATCGTGTTCACCTATGTCCGCCATCCGGGTTACTAAGCGGTCTTCAACAGCGGCGAGGCAGATTACCCGCCAGCAGCGTCTGGGCCCTGGACTGATCTGGACTCCGAGCGCGGGTGCCATCCTGCAAAACCAGACAAACTCCGCGGACGCGGCGTGGGGCACGCGTGCGGCGGGCGCGGATCAGGTCTACGAGGCGGCGAACCTGCCGGTAAGGTTCTCGACGCGCGAGCCCCGCCCCGGTTCGCGCGATCTCGACCCCGGCGTCCTGATGATCGAATACCCGCTCGCGCAGACAGGCCGGAAACGCGTTGTCTTTGAGCACGACGCGATCCGCGTGAGTATCGAACACCCCGGAGAATTCACCGAACAAATACCAGCGCTCGGTACAGGCATACGCATGCAACCCGATCCGGCAGCCGCAGTTGGCACGCAGGCGCGGGTCGGCGGGAAGCCGGTGCGCGTTCTTCGTCTCCCTGCGAAAGACCGCCTCGAGTACGCGATCGTGCTGCGCTGATGTTGCTCCCGGTGGGGCAGGCTGGTATCCGCGATAGTATCCTGCTCGCCGATTGCTGCTCTGCGCGCTTGTCACCAACGCTGCCTTCGGAGCAGCGGAAATTCCCGCGCGGCCATCGCTCGTCGCGCCTGCCGGCTGCCGGAGAGCCGTTTGCTCCCACCATGACGTTCGCCACAGGAGAAAGCGGAAGGCACGACACGGGCGACAATTTCCTACAGCATGCGCACAGCGCGCGGCGCAGCGCCTTTCGGGACGATAATGACCGTCTCGCCCTTCACCGTCGCCACCACGAGCACCTTTCCCGATACGGATTCCGCTTTCCCGCCATTGCGATAAACGTCCGCTTCCTGTCGCCATGGATTGCTCAGCCGGAACGTCCCGCCGATCTGGGACACAATTTCGACGAGAGGGATTGAGCCGTTCCTCTGGGCTGAACTGACGATGAATCCGCCGCGGGCGAGCAAACGAAACGCGGCGTTCCAGTCCTTCGGCCACCGGTCGAAGATGGTGACCGCCTCGGCGGTTGTCGATTCAGGCCTGCTGTTCAGCATCGTTGTATGGACGCCGGCACTCAGGCCGCCCAGGTGTTCGGCGTCGATCGCGCCCGGACCTTCGCGCAGCCGCAGGCGGTTTCGGAAGATCTTCGCACCGCCGGTGCCCTCGGCATCGATGAAACTGCCAAGTTTCGTGAAACCGAGAAAGCGGCTTTTCAGGTCCGGCTCCGGCCCGACCGGTTCGATCGCGCCCGGGCCGTTATACACGAAAGCGCCATACGGCCGGTTGTCGGCGATTTCGCTGCCGGTACCGCAGCGGCCGCCGCGCTCGGGCATCGGCACCAGATGCTCTTTGATCTCGCGCCACACGGGCCGCAACTCGCCGTCGATGCCGAGAATCTCCGAAGCGCGGATCGCCAGCGGAAAGATCATGTGCAGGCACGCGATTTCGTATGGTGCGTCGCGCGAGTTCCAGGCGGATTCTCCGCTGTTGGTGTGATTGATGTGATAAAGGCCGTCCTCGGCCTTGCTGAAGTTCGGGAAACTGCGGTAGAACTCGGCCGCTCCTCTGATGATCGGGTATACGCCCTCGCGCAGCCAGATCTCATCGTTCGTAAACTGATATCGCTGCCATGCGAGGTTGCCAACCCTCGCTGCCACACCGAGTATGTGCGACGTATGGCCGAAGATTCCCGTACCTTTGGGCTTGAAGATGTAATAGCCGTGCTCCCAGTTCCCATCCGCCCGGAAATTCCAGCGGCTGTTGTGGCGATTCTTTGTATTCGCATACCAGTCGAACCGTTGCGAGCGTTTCTCGAATGGCTTCCTGACGAGCATCAGGTCCCGTAACTCGGCGGCTATGTCGTCGGGTAACTTCTCGGGCCCGTTGAAAAAGGTTGTTTCGGGGATCCAGATTCCCTTCGAATCCCACTGCTGGCGTGCCGCGAGCGCCGCCGCATCGTACATGCCCCGGTAGAGCCTGAACATCGGCTCGACGAGTTCCAATCGGTTGGCCGGCATCAGGTTGCTGTAGTATGCGTACGTGTTTGCCCACCAGTATTGGGACCCCCAGCGGCTCATGTCCCCATCCGTAAACCAGAGCAGACCGCCGAAACGCGGAGGGAAATCGCCTCGTGAGCTCGATCCCATCAGGTACAGGTAGTAGGTGTAATTCGATTCGACAAAGTCGGCCTGTCGCGAGTCGCTGTGCATGTACACCATGCCGCGCGACCAAAACTCGCTCCACCATTCCGCGGTCTCGCCGCGCAGGCCCTCAAAGCCTTTTGGAACGGCAGCGGCGAGTTGTTGGAGCGCGGCCGCAGCGGTATTGTCGGCCGGGCTTTTGCTTGCCGCGCTCGCGATGAGGATCAGGAATCGGCCCTTGCCTGGGTGGGCCGACAACTGCATGGTCGATTGATTCAGATAGCGCGCTCGCGACGGACGGCCGGTAATGCCGATCGCGACGGCCGAAGAACCGTAAAACTCGCCTTCTCGGAACTGCTGCGTCAGGGTAATCCGGCCATCACTTACGCCGAGCGTCGATTCAGCAGTGTGTTCTGCCGTGCGGAACAGCACGGAATGTTTCTGCGCCAGTTCGTATGCCAGCCGCGGATGGAACTGCGTCTGGTAACACAGCATGCGAAGCTCAATGTTGACGGCCGAAGGCTGATCGCGCAGATCTTCGATTTCGATGGCGGTCACGTCTCTCACAGGCGACGCAATCGCGCGCGCTGTAAGCCCCTTTCCTCTCACCGTTATGAGCGCGTCGTACAGAGACAGGTGCTGGCGGAAAGCGGCGGGAGTAAAGACATCCTCGCCGGCATCGACTACATTGATATCGACGTAGCCGCACGCGTAACCGTAGTCTGAGTCGGCACGCGGGAAGCTCACGGTCGAGCTGTCCATCGCATGAACATCCACGCGGTTGATCTGCAGCTTCAGCGCGGACGGCGTAGTCCAGATCAGGCTCCCCATCCGGCCGTTGCCGACCGGCATGCCTTCTTCGGGACGGGATGCAGGGCTATCGTAGACCAGGTCGGCGCGGGAGACGAGTTGGCGGCGATCTACCTGAATGAGACTGTCCGCTGCATGGGCACCTGCGGCAACAGCCGTCAGAATGAGAGCCCGCTGTAAGAAGCGGTGCATACCGTCCTCCCTTCAGAAACCGAATCGCAGTCCGAAGCGGAAAACACGCTCATCGAGCCCTTCACGGCCGGTGTTCCGAATGCTGTTGATGGTGGAGAACCCACCGAGGTTTCGAATGCTCCGGTCGGGGTACAGCTGAAGGTTCGACACGTTCGCGCCGGGGTTGCCGAAATGCGGAGTGTTGGTGAGATTGAAAACCTCCGCGCGGAACTGCATATTCCACCTCTCGGTAAAGCGAAACT
>DASSSG010000310.1:0-5012 GCA_035708545.1 Bryobacteraceae bacterium
GAGCAGCACCAGCAGCACGAGCCGGCTGTCCTTCACGAGATGATCGCGCAGGCTTGACACGACAACTCCCCAGTCCTTCTCGATTGGGTCCTCCTTGCCGACCTGAGCCGCAATAACACTCATCTCCGTTTGCGCCTGCCGCATCGTGACGCCGGGACGCAGCCGGCCGAAGCACTGGAAAGCTCGCGACCCCACCGCCTCCGGCTTGTTTCGATCGAGAACTATCGGGAGGTACAGGTCCACGTTGAGCGTGCCGACGCGGAACCCCGCCGGCAGCACGCCGATAAACCGTGGCGAACCCACGGCCAATTGCGATTGATTTGCCCAGGGCGCTGCGGTCCGAGCCGAAACGCCTCTGCCAGTACTCGTGGCTGACAACGACGACAGAGCTTCCGCCCGGCGACTCGCCGCGGGCGGCGGAACGACTTAGTCCCTCGTGCTCGTTGAAAACGCGGCCGAGGACGGCCGCTGCGCCGAAAACGCGGAACAGATCCGGCGTTGCCCAGAGGCCCGCCACCTGCTCTGCTCCGTCGAGGCCCGTGGTGTTGACGGGAATGACTTGTGCGATGGCGAGCGCGTCGAATGATCGCGCCTGTTCCCTCCACCTCACGAAGCTGCGCGGGTGCACCGGTGTCGCGCCCTCGCGAAGCAACGGGCGCTGCTGTAAGGCAACGATGCGATCAGCCTGCGGATATGGCAGCGGCTTTAACAGAGCAGCGTTCACGAATGTGAAGATCGCGCTGTTCGCGCCAATGCCGAGCCCGAGCGAAACGACCGCAACCGCCGTGAACGCCGCGTTCGAGGCGGCCGTGCGCCAACTGTAACGCAGGTCGTGGCGAAGGCTCTCCAGCGCTGTCGCCAGGCTCATGGTGGACTATACTGCCGGACCCGATGCTGGTCACAGTCTTTCGGCGCCGGTGAGGCGTCTGAACTGCGGTGTGGGGCAGGATGATTTCCTGCGCGCCGGTTGCCGACCGGCGCTCTCCGAAATCGTATCCCCCACTGGGGTGGGAACGCCGCATTTCTGTGCACCGCGCGCCGTATGTGAGGCAGGACGCCATCCTGCGCGCCGGTTGCCAACCCGCGCTCCCCGAACTCCGTATCCCCGCTCGCGCTTGGGACGTCGTCCGTTGCCCGGTCCCGGAACGACGTGCCTTTCAGCGGCCGCCCGCTGCCGACATCTTCGACGCCAGAGGCTCCTGTTTGAGGAACTCGACGATCCTTTGGTTGACGATCGCCGCCTGTACAAACGGCAAATCGTGACCGGCGCCGGGAACGATCTCGGCGGTGACCTGACGAGCCACTCGCCTGAGCCGACGCACAGCCTTTTCGGCGGAATAGATCGTTTCGTGTTCACCCACCAGGAACAACGCCGGTACCCGAAGATTGCCCCATTCGGCATCCGTCCACACTCTCGGGTTGGGGATCTTCCGTTCGAGACTCCACATGTTCGTGAATAGCTGGTTGAGCGTCTCGTCAATCCACCTGGGATCCTTCCGCGCCATATCCGCAAACATCCAGTGCATGATTGACGGCAGCCACCTTCGGCTTGCCATCGCCGCCAGAATCAGGCGCACGATGAACTCGGTTCTGATTCGCAGAACCGTCGCCCCGGGCGCGAGGAGGACGACTTTGTTAAGTCTGCCGGGAAAATGCAGCGCATATTCGGCCGCCAGCGCTCCACCGAAGGACATACCTGCCAGGCTGATCCCGTCGCCCAGCTCCAGTCCGTCGCATAGCTCATTCAGCCACGCGAGGAGATCGCTGAAACGCCGGAAGGGCCTGGTGTGGCTGCTCCGGCCAAAGTCCCCGATCTGGTCGACGGCAAACGTCTGGTATTCGGCGGATAGCGCTTGTATATTCGACGCCCACATCAGCGATGTCGCCGCCGCACCTGGCAGCAGGACGAGCGGCGGCGCGCTGGCTGGGCCGCTGATGCGCACGAACGTCCCACCGTATGTCGTCGGGACGGTTTTCTCCCGCGACGCAACAGGCCAGTCCCTGGCGGCCTGTGAATCGAGATACGCGAAACAGAAATCTCTCGCCGCCTCCGATCGATACGGAGAATACGCGGAGGTTGTCATGGTCTCCCTCCCGAAGACGGCCGGCATGTGGAGTTGTTGCACCTGGCGGGGAACACGTCGCGACAACGGCACACGTTGCCGCTCTCCGGCACCAGTGGCTCAGACACCGGCGCGAGCAGCCGGGTTCCCGGTCATGCTCCCGACGCACCGGGCATGCCGTTCCCTTCAGGGCAGGTCCAGACCGCGGTCTCTCGGCGCATTGACGGCTCGTCCACTTCCTCGCTCGCTGGCCTCGATCGCGGCTACCGCTCACAGCCACAGCGTCTCTGCTTCACCTCGCCAGCAGGCTGCGCCGGTACGCGAAGCCAACACCGAAAAACCACACCGTTCCGCTTCTTGTGAGTGCGTGGCCCGCTTCCAGGTCGAGCTGAAGATTCCCGTAATTCCGCGTCACGCCGCCATTGAGCACCCAGTCGCGGCTCGCGGCTGCGGAGATGGTGTACACCTCGCAATAAGTCCCCCACCGCTGGTTGAAGCGGTGCCCGACAGTGACGCTTTCGCCATCCTGTATCGCTCGCTTCCCGTTAATGGTGAGATTGTCGAGATTAAAATTGCCGGCAACTTCAAAGCCGGCCCGTAAACTTCGTGCCCACGCCAGCGTAACGCCCGGATCGTAGCCGCGGCTCGAGTGTTCATCGCTCCCGTACGGAAGCGATAACCGCGTGAGCACCGCCAGGCTTGGCGAGTATCTGCCGCATCCGCCACTCTCAGCTTGAAGCCGACCTCCTGGTCCGCGATTGCGGACGATCGCGTGCCGCCCTCCCGCGAGAACTTCCACCCGTCGGAGGCAACGCGCAGTTCCCACCTGCGGCCCAGACCCACGCGTAACAACGGATAGGGGCCCGTAGTGATGCCGGTGCGGTCGCGCTCTCTTTCAAACGTGAAACCGCCCTCCCACTGCATCATCCCGTGGCCCACGACTTCCGTCGACTCCGTGAAGTCGGGCCGGTCTGTTGATATGGGTTCTGGTGATTCGAGACCCTTCTGCGCCACGGCTGTAGCCGCAGAAATAATACCTGGATCAGGCGATCCCTGCCCCTGCAAGGCGCCGCCGCTCGCCAGGATGCCGAAGACTATCCAGGCCGCGCCGCAGGAGCTTTTCTGAACGGCTGTGCGGCGCGTGTGCGCGCACAGGCGGATGTTCAACATGTTCCGCGATCCTCATCGGCGACGAGAAGATCGCGTGTGAACGCAGATCATCAGCGATACGTACTGGAACCAGCACCACGGGTTCCGGTACTGAACTTGCTGAATATGTTCGGCCTCGCCGCCAGCGCAGGCCGATATGATCAGCGGCCAGCCACGGCGGCCCGCAGGCGCCGAGACGTTCAGCTCACGTCCCCGCTTCGGACGTATCACTCTACTCCCGTTTTGGAGGGACATAGATGACGGTTCCCCGCAAATTGTTCTTAGGCGTCGGTGCGCTGTCCATGGCATCGATCGCAGCAGGCGTGATTGCCTACCGCGGCAACGCGCGAGTCCGGGATGATGTGCGAACGCTCAGTACCGAGCACGTTCGCCAACTCTTTCTGGCGGGACAGATCTCCGCGGGCCTCGCCAACTCTGCACGCTATCAGGACGCGATTGTTGCCAATGCCCTTTCGAAACACGCAACTCGAGCCGAGAGCAATGAAGCGCGCTTCAATGAGAGTCTGGAACGTATCCGAAAGAGTGTTGCTGCCCTCCGTCACATCGGTGGGTCGGAGGATGAGCGGCGTGCAATCGAGCAGATTGAGGGACACGCCCGGTCGCTTGGCGGCTTGCACGCCGAGATTCGACAACACCTGCTCGCCGGCCGCATCGCTGAGGCGACCGCTATCTTCGAGACCAGGTTTCTCCCGATTACTGAGGAGGCAGGTCGCAACGCAGAAGCACTTGTCGAGGATCAAAACACATCGGCGAAGGCGATGTGCGATCAGCTCGAGGCGGATGTCGCCGCCGATCGCATGACCATAATCGCCGCCTTCGTCGCCTGTCTGGCGGTCGGCATGATCGTGGTCGTCAGTATTCAGCGAGTTGCACGGACATTGCGGCGCATGAGCTCTGAACTCGGTCAGGGCGCGGAACAAGTCGCAGGCGCGGCAGAGCAGGTAAGCTCGGCCAGTCAGTCGCTCGCGCAAGGTGCGTCAGAGCAGGCCGCATCCATCGAGGAGACGTCCGCTTCAACCGAAGAAGTCACTGCCATGGCTGGCCATAACAGTGATCACGCACAAGGCGCCGCGACACTGACGGCAAGCTGGCGGGAAAAGCTGAATCACACGAATGGCAGGCTTCAAAATATGGTTGCCGCCATGGATGAGATCAACACATCGAGCGGAAAGATCGCCAGAATTATTAAAGTCATCGATGAGATCGCCTTTCAGACGAACATCCTCGCGCTGAACGCCGCCGTGGAGGCCGCCCGTGCGGGCGAGGCAGGTATGGGTTTTGCGGTCGTTGCTGGCGAGGTCCGGAACCTCGCGCATCGCTCAGCCGACGCCGCCCGCGAAACCGCCACGCTGATCGAGGAAGCGATCACGAAATCCCAGGTCGGAAAAAGCAGCGTGGACCAGGTGTCCGCCGAGGTAGCAATCATCACCAGGGAAACTGACGAACTCGCCGCTCTTGTTCAGGAAATCAGCAGGGGCAGTGAGCAGCAGGCACAGGGGCTCACCCAGATCAACAAGGCTGTTCTGCAGATGGACCAGGTCACGCAGACCGTCGCCGCAAACGCGGAAGAGGGCTCCGCAGCGGCCGAGGAGCTGAAGGGCCAGGCCCAGGCGGTTCGCGCTATTGTTGCCGAGCTGCACGCGATGGTAGCGGCGCGGTAAATCGCCGTTCCGAATGGCCCGCAGAGTCGGAATGGCTCTATGCATTCCAGCGCGCGTCCGACGGCGGCCGCGACCTGACGCCTGTTAGTGCGGAGTTCCGCAACGCCGGGAGTGGAAG
>DASSSG010000311.1:0-2936 GCA_035708545.1 Bryobacteraceae bacterium
GTTCATGTCGAGCGGCCGCGACGCGCTGTTCGAATAGTTGTTCTGATTCGTCACCCCGCTCGGCTTCGTATTCGGCAGCGGGTAGTACTTGAGAACGTTCAGCGCGACCGGGTCCATCCGGTCAGCCGGGATCACATTTCCGGTAAACGCAGCCCGAATGAAACCCGGCCCGTTCGGATTCGGCCGCGTTGTCAGAGGATCGTAGATCGTGATTACCTGCCCGTTGGCCGCGCGCGTCTGCGAAAAGTCGCCCCGCCGTTCGAGCTCGGTAGGGACGCTGAATACCGTATTGGCCGCGCTCCGCTCCCGCAGACCTTCATACGAAACCATGAAAAACGTCCTGTTCCTGACCACCGGACCGTCGAACACACCGCCGAATTGCGACCGTTTGAAACTGGCGAGTTTGCGCCCGCGGAAATTGTCGAAGAAATTGTTCGCGTCCAGTACGGAATTGCGCAGAAACTCGTACGCCCTTCCGTGGAACGTGTTCGTGCCTGACTTGAACACGATATTCAGAACACTGCCCAGGCTGCGGCCGAACTCGGCCGGAAAGTTCGCGCCCATCAGCTTGAACTCTTCAATCGCATCGACTGAAGGAAACACGGAGATGCCCGCGAAACCGTTCACCGTCGGGTGTGCGGCTGTCACGCCGTCGATCAACGTGTCCATCGTCCGCTGCCTTCCGCCGTTTACCGAGTACCGCATCTCGCCGTAGCTGTTGCCGACGGTTCCGGTCACGCCCGGAGTCAGAAAGACCAGCGAGTACACGTTGCGCGTGTTCAGCGGCAGGTTGACGATGGTTCGGTTATCGACAATCTTGGCCAGCGTCGCGTTTTCCGTCTCCAGCCGTACGGCGTCGGCCGTGACCACCACCGCCTCCGCCACCGGCCCCAGCGCGAGCTCGACGTCCACGCGCGCCGTCTGCTGCACCTGGAGCGTGATCCCCTCCTGAACGAACTTCCGGAAGCCCGGCGCCGAGACCTCGAGGTTGTACTGGCCGCGCGGCAGAAGCGCCGCCGTATAGCCGCCGCGCCGGTCCGTCGTAACGGCCGTGCGCACGCCCGTTTCCGTATTGGTGATGGTCACTTCTGCGTTTGGGACCAGCGCGCCCGACGAATCCGTGACTGTGCCAGTCAGCGTGGCGGTGATGGATTGCGCGTGCAGTCCGCGCGCAAGACACACGCCAAGTGAGATCGCGATCAGGAGTGTTCTCATATTTCCTCTGAAGCTCGCCAATCACTATATCCAATCGCCGCCAATCCGAAGATCTCGCCTTGCCGCGTACAAACTACTGATTGTCGATAGACATTGTCATGATATGATTGCTCTCGCGCACACGCCGTGGAAACTCATTCCAGAAGCATCGCAAAAGCTGTCAGTTACCGGCTGCTCGGATCGATGGTGACCGGCGGCATCGTGTACTTCTTCAGCGGCGATCCGAAGATCTCCGCGGCAGTCGGAGCGATCGACGTGTTCGCGAAGATCGGTCTGTATTTCCTGCATGAGCGGCTCTGGAACTACATCAGCTTCGGCCGCCAGCGCCCTCCCGAGTACGAGATCTGATCGCGTATCATCGGCGGCCGATCAGGATCGCCTCCGCCAGTGCGATGATCTCTTCTACTGTCCGCCGCCGCGACCCGGGCACACGCTGGCGCGGCCGCGCCGGCTCGCGCGTCGAGATCAGCCGCGTGTCCCAGAGGTACTCGAGTGACACCCAGTCGTTATCGCGCATTTGCAGATCGTCCTGGAACACCGCGTCCGACAGGTCGATGCCGGCGGGGTTCAGCACCTTGCGCCCGAATCCGTCGCGTCCGCCGTTAAAACCATCGCGAAATGCCGCCTGGGCTTCGGGCATGCCGCGCGGCAGGCTTCGCCAGCTCTCGCGCTGCTTCGGAGGATTCCAGTAGTCGTCGCGGATGTTCCAGGGACCGATGTCCCACACCGGCGCCACCGCCAAACGATCACGATAGCGAATACGCACCCGATATAAGCGGTCGCCGTTCGCGTTGAGTGCTCGCCGTGAGGGGAGCGCCACGAAGCGATCGCCGTTCCGAATCACATGCCCGTTCGCGGTGGTTCGACCGACGAGCCCCTCGCGCGTCGCGAAGATCTGGCCGCCGCGAACAGCGCGCGACAGCCGCACGCTGCGTTCGTGCGAATACAGAAACGTGACTCCTGGCCTGCCCATCTTAGTCAGCGTGTCGAACGTCCTCGGCCTCGATAATGCGAACGCGCACTCGAGCGCCATGACGGCTCCGGGGAGCACGCGCACGTCTTTCAGGAGCTGCGCCTCATATCCGGGCGCCGTTGCCAACACCGAGTAAGTCGACGACGGATACTCGACGGGGAGGGCGTTGACGAGGAAACGGCCCGTCGCATCGCTGCGTGAGCGCCGCGAATCTGCCGCAGCATCTCCGACGGCGACCACAGCCGCGCCCTCGATCGGCCTGCCTGTCGCGGCATCGCTGACACGGCCTGCGACGTTGCCCGAATACTCCGCTGCGAGACAGGGCACGGCAGCACCGAGGACGACAACCCACTTCACCTGAGCACCTCAACGCGATCCGCACCGCACCTGTACCGCGCGGCGACCTCACCGTCGAGTGTCGTCGCGCGTATGCGAAGCACACCGGGACCTTCCCACTTATCCAGAAATGTGGAGAATCGTTCATCGGGCGGCGGCAATCGCAGCTCGCGGTACCGCGAGTCGCCCGCGCGTGCGACCGCTACGTAAGTTGTGGTCATCGGGCTGTGGCCCGCGGCATCGGATACGACGACCGCCACACAACTTCGATCCGGTGACCACGAAGGCGCGCTGCCCACCTGGCCGGCGCCGACGGTCATCTGCGGTTGTGCGGGGTCGCGGTGCCCGCAGCCGAGCCCCGCGGCCAGCGTTACCAGGAGCGAAACGCGGCGCATCGCAAACTTCGGACGTA
>DASSSG010000312.1:0-6250 GCA_035708545.1 Bryobacteraceae bacterium
CTGCGACTTATCTTGAATTACTGTTTCTTCGGCCTCGCTCATCGTACTTTTAGTGACGGCTATCATACTCCGGCCAGTGATTCGAGGCATCGTTCCGCAAGCGCGAGAAGCGCCAGGATAAGCCGGCTGTGAGGGTTCAAGCTGGTACATGAGGCCAAACTACGACGAATCACGGTTCCGCGCGACCAGCAGCGCGGATCGCGCTGCTGCGCTGATTTCGCTTACACTGGCCAGGAAGTGCTGGAGATTCTCGAAAGCCGGCGCGTGCGGTGGCTGATCGCGCTTGCCGCCTGGCCGGCGCTGGCCCTGCTCATGGCGGCGCAGGAGTATCTGTACCGATCAGGCATTCGCATGCCGATCTCGTGGTTCGACGCGCTGCGCTGGCCCGTCGTCGAATATCCGTTCTGGGCCATTTCGGTGCCTCTGATCTTCGATGCAGGCCGCCGCTTTTCCTTTGATCGCGAGCGGTGGGTCCGCAGCGCTGCTGCGCTCGCCGGCTTCAATCTCGGGATCATCGCGGTCCATGCGGTCTACCGGATGGCGTTTCACGATTTCGTGTACCCGCAGCGGCTCTACCCGCGGATGGAGCGCATGGCAGGTTCCGAGCTGCTTCGCTTTTACAGCACAGGCAATTTTCTGAGTGACATCTGGATGTTCTGGACGATCATCTCGATCGTATATCTTGTCGAGTATTACAGGCGCTACCGGCAGCGCGAACGGGAGTTGACGCGCACGCAGCTGCAGGTGCTCCGCGCGCAGCTTCAGCCGCATTTTCTGTTCAACACGCTCAATTCGATCTCGACGCTCATGCATGAGGATCCGGAAGCCGCCGACACGATGATGGCGAACCTCGCTGCTCTCCTGCGGCGTACCCTCAGCGAGGATCACGCGGACGAGGTGACGCTCCGCACCGAGCTCGAGACGCTCGATCTGTACCTGGACATCCAGCGCACACGATTTCAGGATCGCCTTTGTGCGGTCGTGAGCGCCGATCCGGACGTACTCTGTGCGCTGGTGCCCGCGCTCATTCTTCAGCCGCTTGTCGAAAACGCCGTTCGCCACGGGATCGCGCGCCGTCCCGGCCCGGGCCGGATCGAAGTCCGCGCTTCACGCCGCGACGATCAGCTCGAGCTCAGCGTCAGCGATGACGGCGCCGGCCTCACACCCGAGGCGATACCGCAGGATGGCATTGGACTCTCGAACACGCGCGCCCGCCTCGGCCAGCACTATGGTCATCGGCAGTCGTTCGAGCTGCGCCAGGGCACGTCCGGCGCCGTGGCGACGGTCCGCATCCCGTTTATGGAGGCAGGTACACACCCATGACGCGCATCCGGACACTAATCGCGGATGACGAACCGCTCGCCCGCCGCCGCATTCGTGCCCTTCTCCGGCCTGCCGCGGACATCGACGTCATCGCGGAAGCTTCCGATGGTGAACAGACCCTGCGGGCCATTCGCGAACTTCTCCCGCAGCTCGTGTTTCTCGACATTCAGATGCCGGGAATGGACGGCTTCACGGTGCTCGACTCGCTCGATTCGAACCGGCTGCCGCTGATCATCTTCGTGACCGCGTTCGATCAGTATGCGGTTCGAGCGTTCGAAGCCCGTGCGCTTGATTACCTCCTCAAGCCGTTTACGCGCTCCCGCTTTGACAACACCCTTGCACGCGTCCGTGAACGTCTCCAATATCCCGTTGCCGCCGACCTGCGCGAGTGCCTGGCCTTGCTGCTCGCCGACCTCGCATCGCCCGAACACACGCACGGCATGCCGCTGGCCGTCAGGACAGGATCGCGGACCGTGCTGCTTGATCGAGCGCGCATCGACTGGGTGGAAGCCGAGCGCGACTATATTCGCATCCACACCGGACCGGATACCTATCTCACGCGTGAGACGATGAACCGCTTTGAAGCACGCCTCGGGTCGGAGCACTTCGTACGCGTTCACCGGTCGACAATCGTGAATCTCGGCTTCATCCGTGAGATTCACCCGCTGGTTGGTGGCGATCACGTACTGGTGTTGCGCGACGGCAGGCAGGTGACGCTCAGCCGCGGCTACCGCGAGCGGCTGGAGCGCGTGCTTCGCCAGGGATTTTAGTCGCGGCGCACGTGCCACTCGTCGCAGTCAGCGGACCTTTCGTCGAAACCAGGAAGCGTTCTCGACTGGTCTGCCGTAATATCCGTGTATGCGCCGCGTGATCACTCCGCTCATGGTTGCCGCTGCCGCCGTGCTCGGACAACAGCGCTCCACGCCTCCGGGTCCGAATGCATCGGTAAACGAGAAGCTGTTGTGGACCTGGAGCAGTACGGCCGCGAAGCTGAACCAAATGGCCGCGGATTTCCCGGAGAACAAGTATGATTTCCGTCCCGCCCCGCAGGTTCGGACCTTCGCCGAGCAACTCCTCCACGTTGCTTTCTGGAACCAGTTTGTCGAGAAGACCGCCCGCGGCGAGAAGGCCGACGGCAGCGCCGACCAGCTCGATCAGTCGCAGTACAAGACGAAAGCTGACGTCGTGCGCGTCCTGCGTGAATCATTCGAGCAGGCGATGGCGGCGTTGAAAACACAGACCAATGAGCAGGCACTCCGATACCTGCGGCTCTGGACCGAATTCGCCGAGCACACGGGCGAGCACTACGGCCAGCTTGTCGTCTATTACCGGCTGAACGGGCTGGTGCCGCCCGCATCGCGGCGGCGCTGACCGACGTTCACGCGCGCCAGGGGTTCACGACGTTCATCCCGCCGCCGCCAAAACCGCTCTCGTTGCGAGCTGCGGCCGCGCGTCGTGGCAGCGCGCGATCGCGGCGATCTGCATGTCATGGAATCCACCGCAGCCGGATATCAGCTGTTATCAGTGACAGCGAAAGCCTGTCACGCCTTCACAAACCTGCCCAGCACCGCCGCTTCATGCGCCGCCATCGTGACCTCGTTCGAGCGCCAGATGTCCCGCTCGGGCAGCATTGACGGCTTTCCGTTGTACACGTGCTCGAGAAAGTCGATGAAGACCGACCCCTGCGGCGGCAGATCGATGACGCGTGCCGGCGCGCGTTCGCTCGTCATCAGCACCAGCCCGCGATCATGGTCCCACTCGACGATCCCGCGCGTCCCGGCGATGCGCAACCGGTCATCCCCGTGCGTCGCCGCTTTGGCAGATCGCAGATAATCCATTCGCAGTTCGCCCAGTGCGCCGTTGTCGAACCGGAACATTGAGACACTCACGTTTTCCTGATCCTGTAACTCGGGCATCCCGACGCGAGTCTGCCAGCCGGCCGTCTCGCGGATGTCGCGGCCGGTCGTGAACAGCATCAGATCGATCATGTGGATGCCGATCCAGAGAATCGTGCTTCCGTACGTCTCTCGGTGAAGGCGCCACTGCGTCCCGGCCGCCGCTTTATACGACTTCTGCCCCGCGACCTGCACGATCTCGCCGAGCGTGCCTTCTTTCATCAGGTTATGCATAGCCCGGTAGTGCGGCTCGAAGCGCATCGGCAGGATTGTTCCGAGAGCGATCTTCTTCCGCGCCGCCGTCTCGCGCACACGCTCCAGATCGCGGCGATTGATGGCGAACGGCTTCTCTGCTATCACGTTCACCCCGCGCTCTGCGCACGCCATAATGGCCGCGGCGCGTCCGCCGTTGTCATTCGTGACGGCGGCCACGTCCAGCTTCTCCGCGCCGAGCATCGCATCCAGAGATGGATACACCTTCGTGCCCGGGAATCGTTTCGCCAGACCCTGAGCCCCGTTTCCCGCCACTGCGACGAACTCGACATCAGGCAGCCGCTTCAGGGGGCCCGTGATGTCGCCGACATGCCCTTCGGTTCCGTAAATGCCGAGCCGCAAGCGGCCCGGAAGCCTGATTTCGCTCTCCGCCGCCCGGCTCGCCTGCGCCACCGCCGCTGCTGATGCCAGGAATACCCGTCTTGAAAATCGCGAATGCACACGGGCATTTTAGAATGCGGAGAATGCCCGCTGCTCTGCTCATTCTGCTCACGGCGGCCGACGATCGGCCTGAGCCGTCCCTCCCGGCTCACCGTATTGTCGGCGAGGTTACCAAGCCGGCACCGCCGATCTCGCGTGCTTTTTCCACCTCATCAGTCCGCAGGAATACACTCAGAGACAGGAAAGCGCACGCATCCACGCCCGGGTTGGCGGAGAAGTATTAAGAATCGCGACCAATACGATGCGAGGCGCTTCGCCGTCAAGCGGCAGCAATGGGCTCCACGCCGTGCGAGAATATGAAGACAATTACCGCAAACAGTCAGCGGAGGAGAAGCAGCAGAAGTGAAGGTACTCTGCTTTCTGTCGGTCGCGATTCCGCTCGCGGCCGCCGATTTCACACAGAACGTCCAGCCGATCCTCAAGCGCTGCGCCGGCTGCCACGGGCCTGCGATGCAGATGGCCGGCCTGCGCATGGACTATCCGCTAGTCGTTTCGCGCGCTGCTCCGAAGATCATCGAGCGCGTCACCAGCAACAAGCCGGGTTTCCGCATGCCGCCCGCGGGTCCGCCGCTCAGCGCCGCGGAAATAGCGGTCATCAAAAGCTGGCATGCGGAAGGCGCGAAGGTGCCTGCAACGGCCGCCGCCGTTACTCCGGTCACCTCAAGTCACTGGTCCTTCCAGGCCATCCGCCGTCCGGGCGTGCCGAAGGTCCGTGACCGCAAGTGGGCGCGCAATGCGATTGACGTGTTCATACTCGCCGCGCTCGAGAAGGAAAGTCTGGCCCCGTCGCCGGAAACATCGAAAACCACGCTGCTTCGCCGGCTGTCCCTCGATTTGACCGGCCTGCCGCCATCACCCCACGAGGTTGGAGAGTTCCTCAAAGACACGCGCCCCGACGCGTACGAGCGTGCCGCCGATCGCCTGCTCGCGTCGCCACACTACGGCGAGAAGTGGGCGCGGCACTGGCTGGACCTCGCCCGCTACGCCGACAGCGACGGCTACGAAAAGGACCTGGTGCGTCCGTATGCCTGGCGCTGGCGCAACTGGGTCATCAACGCGCTTAACGCCGATATGCCGTTCGATCAGTTCACGATCGAGCAGCTCGCCGGAGACCTGCTGCCGAACGCGACGATCGAGCAGCGCGTGGCCACCGGGTTCCATCGCAATGTGCTCGCAAACCGCGAGGCCGGAGTCGATCGCGCCGAAGCACGTTTCGAGCAGGACGTGAACCGCACGAATACGATCGCCACGACATGGCTGGGTCTGACGGTCGGGTGTGCGCAGTGCCACAACCACAAATACGACCCCATCTCGCAAACGGACTACTATCGCCTGTTCGCGTTCGTCCGCAATGTGGAAGAACGGGATATCGACGCTCCCCTGGTGGGCGAAATCGGCCCCTGGCTGCTGGACCGGCCGCGCTACCAGAAAGAACGGGAGAAGCTTCTCAGCGACTACGGCATCCTCGAAATGATGCCGCCCTGGGAGGACAAGCTGCGCTACCACATGGCCCATCCGGGCGCCGATCCGGAGTGGGACTTCGCCGTGACCGAATTCCGCGGCCGCTTCGATAACGCCGACAAGCTCATTCACAAGGCGCCGGAGAAGCGCAGCTCGAAAGAGATCGAGCGGCTCGTCAACTACTTCGTAATGTCCGCCCCCAAGCCTGACCTGCTGCGCGACAAAGTGAAGGCTGCCGGCATCCGGGAAGTGCGCGAGAAGCTTTCGGAACTGATCAGGTCCCACACTCCGCTCACCGAAGCGATGACTGTCGTCGAGAGCGACACGCCGGTGAAACCGTATCTCGCCGTTCGCGGCGATTTCCGCAACAAGGGAGAGGAAGTCGAGCCCGGGACACTTTCCGTGCTTCCTCCGCTGAAGACGAATGGCACGCCGACGCGCCTCGATCTCGCCCGCTGGCTGGTCGCTCCGGCCAATCCGCTGACCGCACGCGTCGCCGTCAACCGCATGTGGCAGGAGTTCTTCGGCCGCGGGCTGGTTCGCACCAGCGAAGATTTCGGCACCCAGGGCGAGAAGCCCACCCATCCGGAGCTGCTCGACTGGCTCGCCGGCGAGTTCCGCGACAACGGCTGGAGCATGAAACGCATGCATCGGCTGATCGTGACCTCAGCGGCCTATCGGCAGTCCTCGAAGACCCGGCCCGAGCTCAGGGACCGCGACCCCGAGAATCGTCTCATCGCTCGCCAGTCACGACTACGCCTGCCCGCCGAGCTGGTACGCGATGAAGCGCTGGCCGTCAGCGGACTGCTGGATCCCGCTGTCGGCGGCGAAAGCATACGCCCGCCGCAACCCGCCGG
>DASSSG010000313.1:0-5760 GCA_035708545.1 Bryobacteraceae bacterium
CCGCGATTCGGGAAGCGCTCGCGAACGGTCCCGTCGCGCTGCTCTTCGGCTCGGAGAAGTTCGGCCTCAGCAATGAAGACCTGAGCCATTGCCATTGGCTGCTGCGTATCCCGACGAGGACCGAGCACGAATCAATGAATCTGGGGCAGGCAGTCGCCGTCTGCCTCTACGAAATCGTGCGCAGCGACCGCGCGGCGGAGACGCAGCCGGCCAGGGCGCGGCCCGCATCGGCGCACGAACGCGAGCTGCTTACCAATCTGCTGCTTTCGCTGCTGCGCGACAGCGGCTACACCAACCCCGTAACGGCCAACTCATCCGAGCTGAAAATCCGGCGTATGATCGCGCGCATGAACCTGACCGAAGCTGACGTTCAGATCTGGCTTGGCATCATCCGTCAGGTGGGGTGGCGGCTACGACAGGCAGGCCCGAGCGGCGCATCCAGTCCTCCACCTCGTTCGGATTGAGCCGTGAGGCATCGTATTCGACGGTGAGTTCGTCCAGCGTGGGTGACAACGTCACCCGCGCGATCCCGTACACGCTGTGCGCGCGCGCAACGGCGTCCATGAGCCCGTCGTCGTCCAGCTTACGGGTGAGTTTGTACTGCACCTGGACCTTTGTCATCCGATCAGTCAGCCGTCTGCGTTCGTCGTCGCTCCCAGCCCGGTTTGAACAGCGGCAGCGCGTTCTCCGGGTGGTAGGGGTGCTTGAGAATCTCTTCGACATTCAAATCGATCCCCAGCCCCGGCCGTTCCGGAATTTCGATGTAGCCGTTCACGACTTTGACGGGGCTGGTGACGATCTCGGCTTCCCACGGCTCGTTGAACTCGTCGAAGATCTCGTGGATAAAGAAGTTCGGTATCGATGCGTTCAGCTGCACGCAGGCAGCCGAACAGACCGGTCCCTGAGCGCTGTGCGGCGCGATGACGCCAAAGTGCGCGTCCACCATGTCGGCGATCTTGCGGGCGGCGAACAGGCCTCCGACGTTCAGGGGCTCGGGCTGAATGATATTCACTACGTCGTACTTCAGCAACTCGGCGAACTGCTGCTTCGTGCTGAGGCTTTCGCCGGTGGCGATCGGGACCGGCGAACGGCGGGCGACTTCGACCATGGCCGCGATGTTCGTGTGTGCCACCGGCTCCTCGAACCAGGCGGGACGCAGATGCGACATGCGCTCGGCAAACTCGATGGCGGTGGCGGTGTTGAAGCGGCAATGTCCCTCGATCAGCAGGTCGACCGAGTTGCCGACGGCTTCGCGGACCGCAGTGATGATGTCGAGCGTCAGGTCGAAATCGGAGCGCGACAGCGTGCGCCAGGCGCTGCCGAATGGATCGAATTTCAGCGCTGTGTAGCCGCGCGCCGCGACCGTCCTCGCTTTCTGCGCGAATGCCTCCGGCGTGCGCGGCCCGCGATACCAGCCGTTCGCGTAGGCGCGCAGCTTCTCATGGCAGCGCCCGCCCCACAGGTTGTAGATCGGCTGATTGCACGCCTTGCCGATAATGTCCCAGCACGCGATCTCGATGGCCGCGACCGCGCACATGTGAATCTGCGCGCCATCGGAGTAGACGTCGCGAATGAGGCGCTGCGAGATGATCTCGATCTGGAACGGGTCCATTCCGATCACGAACTGCTTCAGTTCGTGAATGGCGGCCTCGATGGTCTTCGCGAAATAATTCAGCGTGCCTTCGCCGACGCCGTGGATACCTGCATCGGTCGTAACCTTCGCAAACAGCCAGTTCTTCCAGGGATTGCCGGCGATGTATGTCTCGATGCCGGTGATTCTCACGAGCCGGCGCCACCTTTGTACTCGCCGTAGAGCTTCTGAATGTTCGCGGCGTCGCTGTCGCCGGGGTGGATCAGCACGCGGTATCGAAAGCGCATGCTTTTGCCGGGCTCGAGCGTGACACTCCCATTGCGGCTTTTGTCATTGAAGAAATCGTGCTCGCCGAAGATATTTGCGGCATGGAGGCCGTAGTCGCGGGTGTGCCAGAAGGTGGGGTGTTTCGGGTTCTGCGGGTGGTCGAAGATGGCGATCCCGACCTTCTCGCCCTGCACCGTTCCCGCGTAGTCGACCCACGGCGACTGCTTGCCCCACACGTTGCGCATCGAGGCGGCGCCGCTCGCGTTCTTCATCTGGCCTCCCCTGTTCTTCTCGGTCATCTCGTCGGCGATCCGAACAGCGAAAGTTCCTTCCTTGGTATCGCCGAAGGTGACCTTTTCAACTGCCGTGAGCGTAACGTCGAAATCCACAATGCGATTGACTGGGTCTTCGATGAAGGTCATGCGGCGATGCTCTTTGAGTAACGTCCTGCCGTCAGGGTCGTTCCAGTTGAAGTCTGCCTCGATCAGGCCGGATTTCGCTCCGCCCTGCGCGCGGACCAGCTTTTCGAGAACCACCTTGCCCAGCTTTCCGCGCCCGGCGTACACGGGGTCGTTGGCCCAGAAATCGACGCCGTTGACGTCGCCGTGGGTGAACCAGAGGCCGCGGTGGTGTTTGTGGTCGCGGCTCTCGCCGGCGACTTCTTCCATCGGGTATCTGCGGGTAACAATCGTCCCCTTCACAGAGCGCAACGGGTGCAGATACGGCTTATTGCCCTCGGCGCCGTAATAGAACGTCGTGAACGGTTTTCCGTCAATCGACACATCGACGCGGTCCTGACCGCGCGTCATCTTCACCTCCGCCACGAGCGGCAGCGCAAGAGAGATCGAGACAATCAATGCGAGTTTCACGCCTGCACCTTCCTGCCGGCCCATTCCTCGAGGACGCGAATGGTGCCGCAGATATCTTCTTCGCCGTAGCCGCGCGCAATCGCCGCCCGGAACATCTGCTGGGTTTGCGCGGTGATCGGCAGTGGGACCTCGAGCTCGTTTGCGCTCTCGAGCATGAGCCCGATGTCCTTATGCATCCACTTTACCGAGAAGTTGGTGCCGAAGTCGCGGCGGAAAATATACGGCGCCTTGAAGGAGAGCAAACCGGATTTAGCGGCGCTGTTGTTGAGGATCTCGTACATGAGGTTCGGGTCGACACCGGCTTTCGTGCTGAGCACGAGGCCTTCGTTGATGGCCTGCAGCATGTTCGAGAGGATCAGGTTCTGCGACAGCTTCGCATGCAGTCCCATGCCCGGGCCGCCGCAGTAATACAGGTTCTTGCCCATCGGCTCGAAGTACGGCCGGACGCGTTCGAACACAGCCTTGTCGCCGCCGATCATGAAGGTCAGCGTGCCGCCTTCGGCACCGGGTTTCGAGCCCGTGCAGGGAGCGTCCAGAAAATGCACGCCTTTTGCCGCAAGTTTCCTGGCCATCGCACGGCTGGCGCTGGGCGCCACGGTGCTTGCGTCCACGACGACCGAATCCTTCTTCGCGGCTTCCATAATGCCGCCGGCTCCAAGCACGACCTGCTCGGACATCGCGGTGTCGCCGACGCAGAGGAACATGCACTCAGCATGCTCGGCGACCTGCCGCGGGTTTTCGCAGAAGCGCCCGTTTCCCTGCCCGGCAAGCTCGCGCGCCTTTTGCGCGGTGTGTGACCACAACGCGACTTCGTGGCCGGCTTCGAGCAGATGCCGCGCCATCGGGTAACCCATAATGCCCAATCCGAGGAATCCCAGTTTTGCCATTGCTTTCAATGGTATCGCCGGGGCGAATTTTTGTTTGAAGGGCAGCCTGAAGGCGCTGCAGGCCGGCAGCGGGGCTCGCAGAATGCCCGGCGAGCGCCAGTTGCTATCATGGTCACGAAAGGAATTTCATGGGTCCGCTGGGCTGGCAGGAGACAGTTTTCATCTTCGTCCTCGCCCTGCTGATCTTCGGCCCAAAGAAGCTCCCAGAGCTGGGCAGAACGATTGGCAAGGCGTTGACCGAGTTCCGTCGCGCCTCGAGTGAACTGAAGTCGACGTTCCACGAGCAGATGGCCAGTATTGAGCGGGAGAATCAGGAGCTGAAGGAAGTCACGCAGAAGTATTCGAACGAGATTTCCGGGTATCAGTACGATTCCTACTACGACTCCGGCTACTACGGCGAGGGGTCTGATACTTCCACCTCAAAATCTTCCGACACCAGCGCTGCCGCAGTTACGGGCGCTGAGTCTGACAATGGCACGGTGACGGCCGCGACAGAAGAAACCATCGCGCGCACCTCCGAGCCGGCGGCAGCCGCTCCGGCCGAAACTGAACCGGAAAAGCACGCCGTACAGTCGTAAACAAGCTGTCCGACAAAACCGACCAGATGCAATCTCGGGACGAAGAGCGCGCCACGGGCGCACCCTCAACTGAAGGTGCGCCCGAAGCGGCCCAGGACGCTTCGCGCGAAGGCGTGCAACTCGCCGATTACGGAGGGTATGAAGACCCGTACGCCTATCCGGCAACGGACATCGCCGAGCCGCTCGCAACCGAGCTAATCAAACCTGAGCCGCCGCCTCCGTCGCCGCCGGCGGCGACGGAAAAAGAGCCGGAAGAAGACGGTGACGACGAAGGCATGCTCCGCATGTCTTTCCTCGAACACCTCGAGGAACTGCGCGCGCGCATCATCAAGGCTCTGGCCGGGCTCGGAGTTGCGTTCGTGTTGTCGCTTGTCTTTGCCGAGCGCCTGTGGCTCGCGGTGCAATCGCCCGCTGCCGCCGCCCTGACCTCGCTCGGACTGCCGCCGAAACTGGCGCAGCTGAGCCCGATGGAGGCCTTCAGCGTAGTTTGGGTGAAACTGCCTCTGCTGGCGGCCATCTTCCTTGCTTCGCCGTGGGTTCTGTACCAGGTGTGGGCGTTCATCGCGCCGGGACTTTACAAACGGGAACGCCGATGGGCGGCGCCGTTCGTCATCTGCTCGGCGGGGCTCTTCATCCTCGGCGGCGTTTTCGCCTACTTTGTGGCGTTTCGCTTCGGGCTGCGCTTCCTGCTCGGGATCGGCACGGGCATAAACATTCTTCCGGTCATTTCGATTTCTTACTATTTCGACCTGTTCGTGAACGTAATGCTCGGTGTAGGGCTGGTTTTCGAGCTGCCGGTCATTATCTTCTTTCTCACATTACTGAGAATTGCATCGCCGCGCTGGCTGATGTCCAATGCACGCTACGCGATTCTCGGGATAGTCGTCCTCGCCGCGATCATCACCCCGACTCCCGATGTATTCAACCTGATGCTGTTCTCGGT
Organism: Bryobacteraceae bacterium; assembly: GCA_035708545.1. GTDB lineage: Bacteria > Acidobacteriota > Terriglobia > Bryobacterales > Bryobacteraceae > DASSSG01. The sequence continues at coordinate 5,136 of DASSSG010000313.1, forward strand.
GCCCATGGTCCTGCTGTTTTTCGCCGGCGTGTTTGCGAGTTACCTGCTGGTGCTGAGCCGCGAGAACCGGCGCTTCCCGTGGGGCGTGTTCCTGGCCGCGATCGGCATTCCGATTCTATTGATCGCGGGCGGCGTGTATCTTGCAATCGCGCGGTTTAGTTATCATCTGGTACCCTACTGGCCATTCCTGGTACGTTAGATACATTTTGATTTTTCACGGCTTCAAGTAAGCTGTCTGTGCCGGTGGACTTCTATCGCGCTGTCCAGACGCTCCATGAAGAGCTGCGGAAAATCGATCAGGCGATCGCGACTATCGAAGCTCTGATGTCGGGGGCCGACATCACGCCCGTTCGCCGCCGGGGCCGCAAATCGATGTCGGCGGAAGAGCGCAAAATCGTAGCGCAGCGGATGAGGAACTACTGGGCGAACCGTCGATCGCGAAACGCCAACACGCAGGCGGGCTCTACTTCTTAAAAAACCAAAGCCAGAAATACTGATCGCCGGCGCCGTGAGAGTACCGGAGCTCGAAGCCGCAGTCGCGCGCCATTTCCGCAGCTTGCCTCGGAGAGAAGGAGACGCCGACCCAGGTCTGATCGGGAGGGCTGGTGACAGTCGTGTCGCCCTG
>DASSSG010000314.1:0-10819 GCA_035708545.1 Bryobacteraceae bacterium
GCTGATCGAGCGCTGACGTCCACGCCAGCGACGGCCGGGCAATGATCGCTCCCGCCGCGTTTACGCCGGCTGTCGTATTCATCCCCGTGACGTTCGTGCGATTCAGCACGTTGGTCGATTCCGCGAAAAACTCGAAATCCATGCGGTCGCGGATCGGAAACAGCCGCGAGAAGCGTGCATTCAGCTCGGCCGTTCGCAGCACGCGCAGCGTGTTTCGTCCGATATGCAGCGGCCTCTGGAACGCTGTCGGCGTCGCGGGATCCTGGTTCAGATTCATGTTGCTCCCCATGTTCTGCACGTCACCGCTCTGAATAGTCGCCGTCAGCGCCAGCCGGTTGTTGTTGACCAGATAGTCAACTACACGGCTCCCGCTCGATACCGAGGGGCGGATCAGCGCGTTTCCGTTGAAGACGTGCCGCCGGTCGACCCATGAGTTACCGCGATCCCGCCGCCGGTTCATCGGGTCGCTCGGCATGAAGTTTGATGCATCAATATTGTTTTGCTCCGGAGCGTCATCGATGGCGTGTGACCACGTGTAAGTGGCGAATATTTCGAAACCGTACGCGAACCGCCGCCGGATGGTGAGATTCAGGCCGCTGTAAGTTGACTGGCCGACGCTCTCCGCGGCCACAATACTGCCGAAATTCGGATGGATGCGTGCCGTGCTGAAGATCGGCCGCAGATCGGCGAGCCGGCGGCCGGACGGTATCAGGTTGATGTTTCGGTATACCGGCAGGCGGTTGCCGCGCGTGTACAGATATGTTGCTTCAACACCGAGGTTGTCGGAAAAGGCATGCGCGAGCGTGGTGTTAGCGTTCACTGAATACAGGTTCGCGAAATCAGGGCTGACGGTGGTGATGTCCTGCACGCTCCGCGTGAAGCCCGAAGGAATCCCGCTGAACACGCTCGGAAACGCCGGTGCATTCGGCAGGTCCGGCGTTACCGTGATGCCAAAGAACTGCGGCGTGCCGTTGTTCAGAATCGCCGAGCGGTACATGTCCGTCTGAAAAGGATCGTAGAAGATGCCGGCGCTGGCGCGCAGCACGGTTCGGCCGAATCCGAGGGCAATCCCGAGCCGGGGCGCGAAGTTGTTCTTATCTATGCGAAACTGCCGCGACCATTGAAAAGGCGAATCCTCGCGTGCTCTCGGCGGACGATAGAGATCGTAGCGCAGGCCGTACATGAGCGTCATATTCGGGGCCGGTTTCCACGAGTCCTGCGCGTACACGCTGGTAAACAGCATTTTGTAAGTAATGGCCGGATCGCCGACCGTTTGGGTGAAGGTCGTGTAGCCGCGCGGGTTCTGGCCTGACTTCGCGGCAAGATAAGCGCCAGTACTCGGGAATGTGTAATTGGCGCTGGTGTTCTGGACTTTCGTGTCGCGGATACTGCGGACAGCCGCGCCAAATTTCCAGGCGTGCGTGCCGGAAATATAGCTGAAATTATCGGACACTTCCGGTGTCATCTCGTCGTATATGAAGCCCACGTCGAGCGAATTGCCGAAGTTAGCCACGCCGGGAATCGTAATCGCCGGACCTGTACCGGTGGCTTCGAAGCGATTCTGCTGCTGCGTGCGGAACGGGACCTGAATGCGCAGCTCGTTGACGGCGCTCGCGGAGAACGTGCTGATCAACTGCAGCGCTCCGCCATGCGAACGATCCACGAAATTGTAAGTACGATCAACCAGAAAGAGCCCGCCGATTGTCGAGCTGTTATACGGCGAATCGTTTCGATGGTGGTTGTACCGGAGCGCCATGCGGTTGCTCGATCCGAGCTGCAGGTCCAGCTTCCCGAGCGCGAAGGCGATGTTCTGGCGGAATGGAATCGGATCGGCGAAGCTCGCGGGCAGACCGAGCTGGGCTATTGTCGCGGAAGCCACGGTTACGGGCGCCGGCAGGTCGCGTTTCACCTTTTCGAAGGCCGCGAAGAAAAACACGCGATCGCGCACGATGCGCCAGCCCGCATCGGCAAGCCACGAGTCCACGTTCACGTCCGGCGCCGGCCGGCTCACCGCCAGCAGTGCGGGCCTCGCGCTCATCGGCGTCCGCCGGAACAGATAGCCCGCTTCGCCATGCAGGTCGTTGGCGCCGGATTTCGTGACGGCGTTGAATACCGTCCCGACCGTGTTACCGAATTCCGGCGCGAAGCCGTTCGAGACCTGCTGCACTTCCTGTACCCATGTGTTCGACATCGGCATGAGCCGGATGCCCGCGCGATCACTCTGGACGTTATTGCTCCCGTCCAGCATGTAGTTGATGCGCCCCGCGAAGCCGTTAGCGTTCACCTTCCGCGGCACGCCAAACTCGGTATTGCCGCGCCCGCTCACGTTCGGTTGCTGCAGGATAAAATTGTACGGATTTCGCGAAACGAGCGGAAGGTTACGGATCGCCGAATCACCAAGGCTGCTGCCCTGGTCCGTGCGGCTCGGGTCGACTATGGGCGCAGCCGCGGTGACCGATACTTCGGTGGCGACGCCGCTCACCTGCAGGCGAATGTCCACAGTGGCAATCGCTCCCGCTGTCAGCGCAATCCCCGACTGGCGATAGCGCGCAAACCCGGACATCTCAGCCACGACTTCATATCTGCCGAGAGGCAACAGCGGCAATCGATACAGGCCCGCCTCGTTCGTACGTGCGCTCTGCCTGTATCCGGTGTCCACGTTTGTCCCGGTGACCTGCGCACCGGGAACGGGCGCACCGCTCGGATCACTTACTGTCCCGACCATCTCGGCGTTGATGGCCGACGCCTGGCCATATGCCGAGACGGCCGAGCACACTGCGAGCATAAGCAGGCCGAAAGAATTTGTCATCAGGTGTGACCCCTCGCGTCTTCTTCGCAGTATAACGAGACGTGCAGAACGCGACTGGGTACCGGTCGCTGATTATCGCGATTCAGGTCAGAACGAGGGCGAGGCGCGGCTGCGTCAGAAACCCGGATCTTCGGGCAACGTAGCCGGGCGCTCGAAGATACGCCTGCCGAGGAAGAGCAGCTCCAGGGTCGTGGAGTTCGCATCCGGGATTGCACTTCCATCTGCCGCGAAAAAGCCCGCGATTTGCCCCTGTGCAGCGAGCGCTACCGCAATCGCCGGGATTGAACGGATGTCGACGAGGAACGCGTGCGGATTCTCCGCCAAGCCCGTCGAGACCGAGCGCGCGATATCGTGCCGGTACAGCACGGCCGAACCGATCGCGCCGGCCGCGCGGATCAGGTTCGAGCTGGCGGGATTCGGAACCGTCTGATCCCCGCGAGCGATCTGGAACAGCAGCTTGCGACCTGCCAGAGCGCGCGCAAACGCAACTGGATCACCCGTCAGCTCTGCCCGGTGACGAGTATTCTGACTGTCGATGATCTGGACGGTCGTTCCGCCCAGCGCAGCCGCCGTGTGAGGATCGTTTGCAAGTCCGGTTCCGAACACTACCGCGAGCGAGCCGCGCGCTACAGGCGCGGTGTAACTGGCCGCGGAGACGACCGTCAGCGGCGACTGCGCGAACGCTGTTGCGGCACCGATCAGCAATCCCCAGAGCACCCGCATACTCGGATAAGAATAGCGTCAATCCCGGAATACTGATCGGCGGCGCGTGAAGCTCGGCAGCGGTTTCATCCTGTGTTGCGTCTTCGCTGCGGGAACATTCGAGCCGGCACCGCTGTCTAATGCCCGCGAGGGAGGATTGTCCCCGCATGCTTGAAGCCGTCTCGCTGACGAAGTGCTACTCGTCGCTGCCTGCGGTCATAGACGCCAGCTTCACCATTCATCGGGGGCAGATCCTCGGCTACCTCGGGCCGAACGGATCCGGAAAGAGCACGACCGTGAAAATGATCACAGGCCTGCTCGAACCCACCCGCGGCCAGGTCCTCTACAAGGGCCACAGCATCCGCGAGGATCTGCCGGACTACAAGCGCCGGCTCGGCTATGTTCCGGAGGAAGCCAACCTCTATCCGTATCTGTCCGGCTACGAATATCTCGAGCTCATCGGAACGCTGCGCGGCATCCCCGCCGGCGCGCTCGAACCGAAAATCAGGGGTCTGCTCGAGCTCTGGTCTCTCCACGAACATCGTCATTCGCCCATCTCGTCGTACTCAAAGGGTATGCGCCAGAGGCTGCTCATCTCAGCCGCGCTCCTGCACGATCCGGAAGTCATCGTCTTTGACGAGCCGCTGTCGGGCCTCGACGTCATGACCACGCTCGTCTTCCGCAAGCTGGTCGCGGCACTCGCGCGCGAGGGAAAGATCATCCTCTACTCCTCGCATGTCCTCGAAATCGTCGAGAAGCTGTGCACGCATGTGCTGGTGCTTCATCGAGGCAATGTTGTCGGCTATGAGACGATTGACGGCATTCGCCGCCTCGCCGCCCGCCCGTCCCTCGAAGAAGTGTTCGCCGAACTCACACAGCAGACCGATACGGACGAGACCGCGCGCGGCATTCTCGAGGTGATGAAAGCGTGAGCCCGCAGTCCAAGCGCCTCGTGCGGCACTTCTTCCGCCGCCTTTTCGACGTCGAAGCGGCGGGCGACATCGGCGTCGGGCCCGTGCTCGCGCTGCTGGCCGTACCCGGCGCGATCATGACGTTCTCGCTGCTCCCGAAGTACTCATCCCTGATGCGCTGGTTCCGGCGCGAATTCATATTCGACCCCGACATCCAGTCCATGCCGGACAAGTACATGTTCATTGCGTTTTCGATGACCGTTACCGGCCTTGTGACGCTGATCAAGTGGGAGAGCCTGTTTCCGGATCGCCGCGATTTCGCAAACCTCATGCCGTTGCCGTTTGCGACCTCCCGCATCCTGCTTGCGAAAGCAGCCGCACTCGCCGCGTTCATAGTGTTGTTCGCGCTCGACATCAACATGGTGTCATCGCTGGCGTTCCCGCCCGTCGTGCTCGAGAATCACGGGACCTTTAGAGACGTGTTGGTTTTCATGGCCGTGCACGCCGTCACTGTCGCCGCGGCAAGTATCTTCACGTTGTGCGCTGTGCTGGCGCTGATCGGGATGATGATGCTGGTCGTCCCGTATCCCGTCTTCCGACGTCTCACCAGATACAGCCAGTTTGCCGGCGCCTGTGCGCTGCTCCTGATGTTCTTCAGCGTGCCGCTTGTCGTCCGGGACCTCGGCCAGTACGGCTGGCTGCCTCCGGTCTGGTTCCTGGGCCTGTACTACTCGATCCACGGCAAAGCGACACCGCTGCTCGGGTCATTTGCGAGCTGCGCCCCCTGGGCGCTGTTGTCGAGTGTCGTGGCGGCGGCCGGAGCGTACGCGCTCAGTTACCGCCCGTTCCTCGCGAGTGCCGCCGAGACACCGGACAGGGTGAACCGCAGGTTGCGCATTCCTGCGGTTGTCTTTCGGATGACCGACGCAACCCTGCTGCCGACCGCGTTCGAACGAGGGACCTTCCGCTTCATCCTGAAAACGCTGGTCCGGAGCGACCGGCACACCGTGATTCTCATGTCCGGCCTCGGGGTCGCAGCCGCGCTGGCAATCGGTTTCGTGCTGAACCCCGCGCGCAACATCCCTCCCCTTTTCGCGGTGACGCTGACCATCGCCTATTTCCTCATCACTGGTCTGCGCATCGCCTTCGCCGTTCCGGCGGAACTTCGTGCCAACTGGCTGTTTCAGGCGGGCGTGGTCGATTACGATCCCGACCCGCGCTCCGTCGCGCGCAAGATGATGCTCGTTCCGGCGCTGCTGCTCGTCGTACTCCCCTCCACCCTCATTTGCGCGATCAGCCTGGGCGGACAAATCGCGATTATGCATGCGGTTTTCCTGACCGCCGTGTGCGCGTCGCTGATCGGGCTGCTGCTGCTCAACGTGCGTGCGATCCCGTTCACCTGCGCATTCGGCACCGAAGGTACGAACTTCGGGATTCGGCTCGCGGCGTACTTCATCGGGTACTTTGTGTTCGCGTACGGACTCAGCGGGATGGAGGTGTATCTGCTGTCGCATCCGATCAGCCTGATCGTGGACCTCGCAGTCCTGATCGGCGTCTGGTTGGCCGTGATCCGCCTGCGGGAAGGCCAGGACGCGCTTATCTATGAGAACACGCCGGGCAGCTTCGACCTTCTCCGAATCTCGGAATAGGCGGGCGGCGCGGCCGCGGACGATATCATACAGATGATGAGCCGCCGCGACGCTCTCGAAACCTCGCTGGTCTCTGTTTCACGGCTCGAAGAGCTCGAATCCACGCTTGGAACGGCCATTCGCGGCAAGGCCGACGTGCTTCGGCTCAGCATCGTCTCGCTGCTCGCGCGCGGCCACCTGCTCGTCGAAGACGTCCCCGGCGTCGGCAAGACGACACTGGCGCACGCGCTGGCGCGCTCGGTCAACTGCGGATTCCACCGGCTCCAGTGCACCAGCGACATGCTCCCGAGCGATGTGCTCGGCGTAACGATTTACAACGCGCACACCCAGGCCTTCGAGTTCAAGCACGGCCCCATTTTCACGAATTTCCTGCTGGCCGACGAGATCAACCGCGCGACGCCTAAGACACAGTCCGCGCTTCTCGAAGCCATGAACGAGCTGCAGGTCACAATTGACGGCCGCTCCTACCCGCTGCCGCAGCCGTTCCTGGTGCTGGCGACGCAGAACCCGGTCGAGCATCACGGCACATATCCACTTCCTGAATCCCAGCTCGATCGGTTCCTCATGCGGCTGCGCATCGGCTACCCCGATCCGGCAAGCGAGCGCGAAATTCTCCGCAACTCCGATCGCCCGGCCGACGAGTCGGTGCGGGCTGTCCTCACCGCGGAGGAACTGATCCAGCTGCAGGCTCAGGTGTCGCGCGTCAGCGTGGATGACGCGCTGATCGATTACATGCTCGCCATCGTCGACAGGACGCGCCAGCACGAAGCGCTGGCCCTGGGCGTCAGCCCGCGCGGCGCGCAGGCGCTCTATCGAGCGGTGCAGGCCTGGGCACTGCTCAACGGCCGCGAGTACGTGATCCCGGACGATATCAAACGCCTCACCGTCCCGGTATTCGCGCACCGCGTGGTCGTCAACACGCGCACCACACTCGCGCGGGCGACTGCCGATCTCGCGGACCGCATCCTCCGGGAGATCCTCACCCTGGTAGACGTTCCGCTCTGAACAGACTTCATGAAGACAGCGATTATCGGCCTGCCGATGACCGGCAAGACCTCGCTATTCACCATCCTCACGGGCGTGCATGAGGCCACCCGTGTCGGCTCAATGGAAGCTCGTGTCGGCGTGACGAAGGTACCTGATCCGCGGCTCGAAGCTCTGGCGAGTGTCTTCGAGCCTCCGAAGGTGACTCATGCAACGATCGAGTATCTCGATTTTCCGGCATTCTCGCGCGAAGCGTTGCACAACCCGCAGTACCTCGCAAGCCTCCGCGTCGCCGACGCCATCGCGCACGTGTTGCGCGTGTTTCAGGATGAATCCGTCCCGCATGAGCACGGTTCCGTGGATCCGGTTCGCGATGCCGAAAACCTCGAGACCGAGCTCATCCTCAGCGACCTCATGGTCGTCGACAAGCGTATCGAGCGGGTCGACAAGGATCGGAAGAAAATGAAGAGCCCGGATCTCGATCGCGAGTTCGGGATCCTCCAGCGCTGCAAGATGACGCTCGAAGATAACAAACCGCTGCGTTCGCTCGCGTTGGACGCTGAAGAAGAGAAGCGGATGCGCGGGTTTCAGTTCCTCTCGCTGAAGCCCCTGCTTTACGTGCTCAACCTCGGCGAGGAGGACGCGCCGCGGCTCCATGAGCGCGAAGAGGAATTCCGCAAAGGCCCGCTGGGCGGACGGGCTCACACCGCGATCGTCGCAATCGCCGGTAAGATCGAAACCGAGCTGGCGGAGCTTTCGCCCGAAGAGGCGGCGGATTACCTCGCCAGCTACGGCCTGAGAGAGTCCGCGCTGATGCGGCTGATTACCGCAACCTACTCCCTGCTTGGTCTGATGTCCTTTCTGACAGCGGGCGAAACGGAGGTCCGGGCATGGACCATCCCGCAGAACAGCAACGCGCAGAAAGCAGCGGGAGCGATCCACACGGACATGGAGAAGAAGTTCATCCGGGCGGAAGTGGTGAACTGGCGGGCGTTGGTCGATCACAAGGGCTATGCAGGAGCGCGCGACAAAGGCCTGCTGCGGCTCGAGGGCAAAGAGTACATAGTGAAAGACGGCGACGTGCTGGTAATCCGCCACGGCTGAGAGTGCTCGCGCGGCGGCGCCTGATGATCTAATGAATCCATCATGCCCCGGCTGATCCTCGCCATCCTGCTCTGCTCGCTCAGCCTCTGGGCCGCCGATCCCATTCCCGTTATTCTCGACACCGACATAGGCGATGACATCGATGACGCGCTCGCGCTGGCCGTGGCGCTGCAATCGCCCGAACTGCAGGTGCTCGGTGTCGTGACGGTACTGCAGCGGGGCGAGCGCCGAGCCGACCTGACCTGGCGCATCCTCGAGCTGTACGGGCGGACAGACATTCCCGTCGGTGTGGGAGCGGAGCAGCCGCTCATTGCGCCGGGCCGCGACTCTTTCGTCAAGCAGACTGACCAGCTCGCAGCGGATTACCACATACCCGCGAGCAGGCGGCGCGGCGGAATCCAGCTCATCATCGACACGATTACGCAGGCGCCGCAGAAGGTGACCTTGCTCGCGTACGGCCCCGCCACCAACGTCGCCCTTGCGCTCCGCGCCGAGCCGCGCATTCGCGAGAAGATCGAGCGGATCGTCCTCATGAACGGCGTCTTTTTCCGCGCGGGGCTCGAGTACAACACGTACCGCGATCCCGAGGCTTCGCAGATCGTTTACAACTCCGGCGTGCCGGTGGTCGCGGTCGGGCTCGACGTCACAATGAAATGCCGGCTCAACGAGGAGCATCTCAGGCAGATGCAGTCATCGCCGCATGAGAGCGTTCGCTTCCTGCGCAGGCTCATCACGTCATGGCAGAACGGCAACGCGAAACAGTTCCCGATTCTGCACGACCCGCTCGCGGTCCTGGTGAGCTTCCAGCCTGACCTCGTCGAGCTCGTGTCGGGCACCGTGCAGGTCGAGGTCGACGGCAAGCCGGGCGTGAGCTACGGACTCACGTCATTCAAGGCGGGCGCGAACGGCAACGTGCGCGTTGCGCAGGACGTCAGGGCGGGCAGCGCGGTGGATCTGTTCATGTCGCGAGTGGCCGCGGCGCCGCGCCGTCCCTGATCACCGGATCGCGATCGTCAGGCCGCGCTGCGTCGTGCGTCCCTGCATCGTGAGACGAAGGGGCACGGCGTCTCCAGCAGGCGCGTCGCCGGGAATCCGCACGTTCACCTGAAACACGCCGGCGGGAAAACCGGGCGCGCCGCCGGAATACGTGATCTCACCCGGTGCCGTGCCGATCATCGCGGTGATCGGGCCCGCGAGGCCCGCACCTGTACCCCACAGCATGATCACTGAACCCCGAGCCGCGGGGCGCGTGGCGCTGTTTGCGCTGAAGTCCTGATTCAGAATCGGGCGGAACACGCCAGGCGCTGAAAAGTGGACCGGCAACGTCACTGCCCACGAGCCGACGGCCAGGTTTGTCGTTGTGTTCCTGAGTACCTCGGCCGGCACGAGCGCGTTGATCTGGGTTGCGCTCCGATACAGGACGTCGGCGCGGACCCCGTCGAACGTGACCGGCATTGCCGCGGTGAAGCCGCTGCCGAAGATGCTCACGATCTCGTGCGGCGCCACGGCGCCCGACAGGTACGTCGCCGCGTTTGTTACGGCGGCCGGCCGCAGTGCCGGCGGATCGAGACTGAAGTACGCGACGGGGTGGTCGTGGTCGGATGTGCGTTCGGCGCGCGCTGCATTGTTGCGAAGCGTTTCGGGCGCGTCGGCGTTCAGCCGCGCAACGTTGTAGCGTGTGAGCCACCGCTGCATGGGTGGGTTGATCAGAATGTGATCGAGCGTCTGCGACACGCCGTTCTGGATATACGTGTAATTCTGGTCGGCCGGCAGCGTGTCGGTGAGGTTCAGCAGGCGCGGGATAATGCCTGCAACGATGGACAGAGGCTCGCCCAATGGAAACGAGTTGAAATCGCCGATGACCGCCAGCGGTTCGGCGGGCGCGTGCCGCTGCTGAATCCACTGCGCCAGGCTCCGCGCCTGCCCCGTCCGCTTGGCGACGACGCGAGGATCATCGGCGTCGAGCAGTGAACGGAAATGGTTCACCATCACGGTGAACGGAGGCGAGTTGCCGATACGAGCACGGAGGATCAGCGGCGGCCGGTCCCAGAGCAGCTCTGTGCGGCCTCCGAACGTGAATTCCTCGGTGCGACCGATCTGCTGCACGGAGACGACCTGCACGCGCGATTTCACGAGGAAGCCGACATCAATTCCGCCGGGGTCGTGGCCTTCCACGAGATACGCCGTGTAGTCACCCACCGCGGTGGCGACCGCGCGCAGCGTCGCCAGGTTCTCGACCTCCTCGACGCCGATGATGTCCGGTGAGTGCAGGAACTCGCGGATCGCGCGCGCGGTCCGCGTCAGCCGCGTTTGAAACGCAGCGGTGGTCAGCACGACGTCGGATGTTCGCGGGTCGTCTTCGGTATCGAAGAACCGCTCGAGGTTCATGGTTGCGATGGTGAACTCCGACGGTTGTGGCTGGATTATGGGCTGCGCGCGGAACAGCCCGATACCGAGTGTGACGCGCTGCGGTGGGATCGACCAGGTTCCCCGGCTTACGTCCAGTGGACCGAGGATCTCGCCGATTCCCGGCCGTGCGGTCTCGAGACTCGAACCGGCGAGGTCGAGGCGTATGAGCCAGGGATGTACTTCGTCACCGCTGGCCCGATACGGACGCTCTGTTCCCGGCAGCACACCGTACACGATGCCGTTGTCGCGCG
>DASSSG010000315.1:0-5482 GCA_035708545.1 Bryobacteraceae bacterium
CCCTCGAGGCGAAACCCGCGCTGGCAGAGTGACCGCTCGCGGCCCGGCCGGGCGTCGCTGCTGAGCCGACCGAGAGCGAGCGGCCTGCCGGGACTGTCCGTCATCCGACGCTGGCAGCCGAATTGCGACCGATAACCCGTGCCTCTTCACGCCGCAAGCCCGGAAGCGAACGCGATGCGCGTTTCGCTGGCCGCGGGTTGCCTCATGCTCGCGGCGAAAACCGGGGCGTACCTGCTGACCGGATCGGCGGCAATCTTCTCCGACGCAGCCGAATCGGTGGTGCACATCCTCGCTGTCGCGTTCGCTGCATTCAGCGTGTGGCTCAGCGCGAAGCCCGCCGGACGCCGCTCTCCGTATGGTTTTGAACGTGTGGCATTCTTCTCGGCGGGGTTTGAGGGCGCCGTAATCGTCGGCGTTGCAATCCTCATCATTTCGCAGGCGGTCCACAAGTGGCGCACCGGAATTGCGATCGGCAACCTGGGTGCGGGCGCGCTGATCACCATTGCGACCGTCCTTGTGAATGCTGCACTCGGCTGGTACCTGATCCGAACCGGGCGGCGCCTGAAGTCGCTGATCCTTGTCGCCGATGGCCAACACGTGCTTACGGACAGCTTGACCAGTCTCGGGGCCGTCGCAGGACTCAGCCTGGTTCTGCTGACTGGCTGGAAGCCGTTCGACCCGCTGTTCGCACTGGCCACGGCGCTGAATATCCTGTGGACGGGCATTGGTCTCGTGTGGCGAGCCGCCGCCGGTCTCATGGACATCACGGATTCACGCACCGAGCGTGAGGTCGCTCAAACCGTGGAGCGACTCGCGGACGAGTTCGGTATCGGCTGGCACGATCTGCAGTTCCGCGACACAGGGCGCCGCCTTCTGGTAACCGTGCATCTGCTGTTCGCGCAGACCACGGCGCTCGGCGCCGCCCATCGAACAGCCACGGAATTCGAGCAGCGACTCGCAGCGGCGCTCGCCCGTCCAGCCGACGTGGTCACGCACCTGGAAGCCGCCGAGGATCACGCCCAGGTCCACGCCGCCCGAGGCTGAATGCCGATCAGTTCAGGTTGAACTTCTTCATTCGGTAGCGCAGCGTATCGCGCGTGATGCCGAGTACATGTGCAGCCTGGGTCTGGTTTCCACCCGTCTTCTCGAGCGCGCTCTTCAGGAGCATGCGCTCGTTCTCTTCGAGGGAAATGCCCGCCTCCAGCACCTGTGCGAGAGTCAGCGCCGCCGGGGATTTCTTTTCCGCCCGGACGGTAGCCGCCGGCAGACTCGCCAGCGTCAGGGTCGAAGATTCCTCGAGGATCATTGCACGCTCGATGGCATTTCGCAGTTCGCGCACGTTGCCCGGCCAGCCGTAGGCGATCAGGGCCGGTTCCACCTCGGGCGAGACATGCTCGATGTGCCGCTTGAACTTGCGGTTGTAATACTTCATGTAGAAATGCGTGAGCGGCATGATGTCGTCGGGCCGCTCGCGCAACGGCGGAATGGCGATTTGTATGACGTTCAGCCGGAAGTACAGATCCTGCCGGAACGCGCCTTCGCGCACGGCTTCCCGGAGATTCTTGTTCGTCGACGCAATGACGCGAAGACTGACGTGAATGTCATCGAGGCCGCCCACGCGCCGGAAACTCTGCTCCTCGAGCACATGAAGCAGCTTCGCCTGCAGCACCAACGGCATTTCGGCGATTTCATCGAGGAACAGGGTGCCCTGATCCGCCAGCTCGAAGATTCCGCGTTTCTGGGTCCTGGCATCGGTGCAGGCGCCCTTCTCGTAGCCAAACAGCTCGGTTTCGAGCAGAGTCTCGGAGATTGCGGCACAGTTCACTGTGAGGAACGGCTCGGCCCTTCGCAGGCTCAGGTGGTGCAGCGTTTTCGCGATGAGATCCTTGCCGGTGCCGCTCTCGCCTTCTATGAGAATGGCCGAAGCCTCGCTCGCGGCCACGCGCCGGACGAACGTCATGATGTCGCGCATGGCCTGCGATTCCGCGACGACCTCCTGGGTCCGGGCGGCGGTCGCATCCGAGATGTCATCGATGCGGGCGATCACGCCTGTGCGCCCGCCGGGGGTCCGCACCGGCACGGTCCGCAACACGGCTATCCGCTCCTGCCCGTCCTGCTCGAAGATATGCACGGCGGAGCTGTTGACGATACTGGCCTGTTTGAGACCCAGACACATGCCGCAGTCGGGCTCGCAGCTCGCGCAGCGAAACACGTCGCGGCAGCGCCGTCCGATGGTCTCCTCCGCGCTGCGTCGAAGCATCCGCTCGGCCGCCACATTGAGGCCCGTAATCGTGAGTCTGTCGTCGTAAACAACATACGGCTCAGGCAGTTGCTCGAAGAGGGCCGCGAGCGTGGCCGGGCCCTGCCATTCGGCGACCAGCTTTGACATGGCATCACCTCACGGCGTCCCCCATCCTCATGCGCCAGACACGGCTCCGGAAGCCGGGGAACGCTCGCCTCTGTGGGAACGGACAGGGCTGGAAAGTGGGGCAAAACCCACTTTGCTGCCCGATTTAGTGGCATTTCGGCCACCAAATCGCGCTTCGAACAAAGTCGTTCGATTGCAAGCACTTCATGACTTTCGCAGGGGAAGCCTCGATTGCAGCCTTCCTCGCTAAATGGCGCATTCGGTGGGCCAGGCGAGCGGTTTAGGCGGTGTTGAATCCTGCATCCACAGCGAGATCCTGAGGCTGCGGAACTAAAGCGTTTCCGGGCCCTGTGGGTGAAACGCCCCAATTTCCCCTTGCCGGGCGGGTCGCACGGACGGCGACGAGCGGACGGAGCGCAAAAAACCCCATCAAAACTTTGGCACTCGGGATGCTCCACCCCTGACGTCCCCGCCGCGAGCCGGCCTTCGCGGCTGCTTTCTGTTCACACGGACCAGCGAAATGAGTCCTGTCGCCACCGACACCGAGTCCGCGAAGCTCTCGGACCACCGACCGCCTTTGAGCGTGTTCGTGTCTCCCGCGAGCGTCGCCGTAGTGGGCGCAACACCGCGCGAGGGGACCGTCGGTTACACGGTATATCGCAACCTGACGCAGGGCTCCTACAGGGGCAGTGTGTACGCCGTAAACCCGAACCGGCGCGAAATGTTCGGGTCCATGAGCTATCCGACGGTCTCTGCTATACCGGCGGCCATCGAGCTCGCCGTGATCGCAACCCCGGCTTCGACGGTACCCGCGACCATCGCCGACTGCATCGACGCGGGCGTGAAGGGCGCGATCGTGTTGTCGGCCGGCTTCAGGGAGGCCGGCGCCGCCGGGCGCGAGCGCGAGCGACAGGTCTTCGAACTGGCGCGCCGCGGCAACATGCGGATTGTCGGACCGAACTGCCTTGGTGTTATGAGTCCGCTGACGGGACTGAACGCGACCTTCGCGTCGACGCTTGCGCGACCGGGCAACGTTGCGTTTCTGAGCCAGAGCGGCGCCTTCTGCACGGCAGTGCTCGACTGGAGCCTGCGCGAGAAGGTGGGCTTCAGCGCGATGTTCTCGGTGGGCTCGATGGTTGACGTGGGTTGGGCCGATCTGATCGACTACTTCGGCCAGGATCGACGCACGAGCGGGATCGTCATCTACATGGAATCGATGGACGACCCGCGGGGGTTTCTCTCTGCCGCACAGGACGTTGCGCGCAAGAAGCCGATCGTGGTGATCAAAGCAGGGCGTTCGGAGGCAGCGGCGCGCGCGACTCTGTCGCACACGGGCGCGCTCGCGGGCAGTGACGACGTCATGGACGCGGTGTTTCGCCGCGCGGGCGTGTTTCGCGTCCATAACATTTCAGACATCTTCTACATGGCTGAGCTGCTCTCGAAGCAGCCATTGCCGAAAGGCCCGCGACTGACCATCCTGACAAACGCCGGAGGGCCGGGTGTGCTGGCGACCGATTCGCTTGTGGCGAATGGCGGCGACATTGCCGAACTCGCGCCGCAGACGATGGCGGCGCTGAATGCGCTGCTGCCGGATCACTGGAGCCGCAACAATCCTGTCGACATCCTCGGCGACGCGGATGCCGATCGTTACGCGCGGGCCGTGGAAATCTGCGCCAAAGACCCGAACAGTGACGGCCTGCTGGTGGTGCTTGCGCCGCAGGGCATGGTCGAACCGGCCGATGTCGCGGCGCAGCTCCGACCCTACGCTCGGATCGGAAAGCCGATCATCGCGAGCTGGATGGGCGGCGAGCAGACGGCGGCGGGCGAGCAGATCCTGAATGATGCCGGCATTCCCACCTTCCCGTACGCGGATACCGCCGCGCGCGCTTTCTGTTACATGTGGCAGTACAGCCGCAACATTCAGGAGATCTACGAAACACCCTCGCTGCCGGCGGACACGCCGGAGCAGACATCCAGGCGCGAGCGGGCACGAGAGATCATCGACAGCGCTCGCGCGGCCGGCCGCGCAGTGCTGAGCGAGGCGGAGTCGAAGCAGTTGCTTGCCGCCTATGGAATTCCGGTGGTCGACACACGCGTGGCGCGCAGCGAAACGGAAGCCGTCCGGATCGCCGACGAAATGGGGTTCCCCGTTGTCCTCAAGCTGCATTCGGACACGGTGACGCATAAGAGCGACGTGGGTGGCGTCTCGCTGAACCTGTTCGACGCGGACGCCGTGCGCGCCGCGTGGAGCGCCATTCGCACGTCAGTGGCCGAGAGAGCGGGACTGCACCACTTCGGGGGCGTATCCGTGCAGCCGATGATCCGCCACAGCGGATACGAGCTGATCCTCGGCAGCAGCACCGACCCGCAATTCGGCCCCGTTCTGATGTTCGGCTCCGGCGGGCAGATGGTGGAGATCTGTCGCGATCGGGCGCTGGCACTGCCTCCTCTGAACACGACGCTTGCGCGGCGCATGATGGAAGAAACGAAGATCTTCGCGGCACTGAGGGGCGTCCGGGGACGCAAGGCAGCAGACCTCGGCGCGCTCGAGCAGCTGCTGGTCCGTTTCAGCCAGCTTGTGGTCGATCAGCGCTGGATTCGTGAGATGGACGTCAACCCGCTCATCGCGAGCGGGGGCGAGATGCTGGCGCTCGATGCGCGTGTCGTCCTGCACGATCCCGGGACTCCGGAAGAGCAGCTTCCACGTACCGTGATCCGTCCGTATCCGGACCAGTACGTCACGGTCTGGGAGATGCCGGACGCCGGACTGAACGTGATTTTCCGGCCCATTCGTCCGGAAGACGAACCGATGATGGTCGACTTTCACGGGGGCCTCTCCGACCACACCGTGTACATGCGCTACTTCACCGCGATGAAACTGAGCCAGCGCACCACACACGAGCGGCTGACTCGGGTCTGCTGCATCGATTATGACCGCGAGCTGGCGCTGGTGGCGGAGATCCGAGACCCGGACACGCAGCAGAAGAGAATCATCGGCGTCGCGCGTCTCGTCCGTCTGCGCAACAGCCCCGCCGACGCCGAGTTCGCCCTCCTCGTCAGTGATGCCTGGCAGCGCCGCCATGTCGGCAGCGAGCTCGCGCGGCGACTCATCGA
>DASSSG010000316.1:0-2653 GCA_035708545.1 Bryobacteraceae bacterium
GACTCCAGCGGGCCAGCGGGTCGTCGCCGATTCCCGGTTTCCGCTCGGCAAGACGGCCGACACAAAGGACGCATATCGCCGCCATACGAAAGGCAACTCGCTCTATCGGAACCGCGGCGACGGCACTTTCGAAGAGGTTCCGGACGCCGGCGGGGCGATTGCAGGCCGCTGGGCATGGGGAGCCGAAGGCATCGACTTCGACAACGACGGGGTCCCGGAGATCGTTATCGCCGCCGGAATGCTCACGAACTCGCGCAGCGAGGACCTGATGGGTTTCTTCTGGCGCCAGGTCGTTGCGCGGTCGCCGGCAACGGCCAGTCCCGCTCCCGAGTACGAGAACGGATGGGATTCGATCAATCAGTACATCCGTGAAGACTACAGCTGGAACGGCCGCGAACCAAATCTGTTCTATGTCCGGGCCGGCGGGCGATACTGCGACTACTCGGGCGTCTCGGGCCTCGATTATGCAGACGACACCCGTACATTTGCCGCTACCGACTTTGACGGCGACGGCAACCTCGATCTCTTTCTGAAGAGCCGGCTCGGCCCGCAGGTCCGCGTGCTCAGGAATAATTGCGGAGCCGCGCGGAAGTCGATCTGCTTTGCTCTCCGTGGCACGAAGTCGAATCGTGACGGGATTGGTGCTGTGGTCGAAGTCGAGGCGGGAGGAAGGCGCATCACGAAATCACTGCAGGCGGGAAGCGGCTACTTGTCACAGCACACGAAACGTGTTTACTTCGGGCTGGCTGACGCGGACCATGCGACGCGAGTCAGGGTGCGGTGGCCGTCGGGCCTCGCACAGGAGTTTGAGCATCTCGAAGCCGGATATTGGTACGACATTGTCGAGGGCTCGACGGAGCTGAAGAAAACTGCCTTCCTGCCGCGGCAACCGATGCGATCCTCCGAGGTGATCGGGGACAACAGCGTTCGGCTTCAGGCGACCTGGCTGCTCGAGCCGGTGCCGATTCCGGAGAAGAGGAAAGGCCCGGGGTTTCTGCTGCTCACCGACGGGCGCGACACGGCACCTCAGGGTGTGAGCATCGAAACTCTGGATCTGAAAAAGGCCGCGCCCGATACGGTCGCGGCTTACACACTCTTTCGCCGGTACCTGTTCGACTGGCGCGCGCCGCTGACGGCTCCGACCCTCCTGCTGCTCGATGCCGAAGGACGCGCCAATAAGATTTACCCGGGCATCCCGCCGCTGGCAACGTTACGGTCCGATCTCGCCGCGCAGGATACTGCAGATCGCATCCGGGCTGGGCTGCCATTTCCAGGCAGATATGTGGCACGGCCGATGCGCAATTACTACAAGCTCGGCGCGGCGTTCGTGGGGGCGGGCTATCCCGAACAGGCGCTTCCATTTCTCGATGCGGCTGTGCGGCAGTGGCCGGGGAACTTCAAAGCGTGGCTGGCGCTTGGACAGGTGCATCTCGAGCTGAATCGGCTGCCGAACGCACGCCTGAGTCTCGAGAAGGCCCTGGCGCTCAACCGCAACTCACCGGAAGTCTGGAACAACCTGGGCGGCGTCGCGATCGCCGAAGGGAAAAACGAAGAAGCGCTGCGATGTTTCGACACGATGCTGAGTATCGCGCCGAAGTCGGTGTACGGCCTCACGAATGCCGCGCTGGCGTTGTCGCGTCTGAACCGCAAGGCAGACGCCGAGCGACTCTATCGGCAGGCGCTCGAGATCGATCCGAAGGACAGCGACACAATGGACCGGCTGGGACTGCTCATCGCGCAGCAGGGCCGAACCGATGAGGCAATAGCGCTGTTCAAACAGGCACTCACTCGCGATCCACAGCATGTATCCGCGATCAACAACCTGGGTGTTGCCTACGCGCAGGCGGGCAGGCCGGCAGAGGCGATCGCGGCACTCTCATACGGCGTTCGCGTCGCGCCCGATCGTGATATGATCGCGCTCAATCTTGCGCGCGTGTATGTTGCCGCGGGCGACCGCGAGAGGGCCAAAGACGTGCTGAAGTCATTTCTCACTCGCGTGCCTGACAACACAGCCATACGCAGGGCACTGCAACAACTGGGCGAGCCATGAGTTTCACGCTCCTCCTGCTGGCGCTGCTTGCGTCACCCGCTGAAGCCGAGCGCGAGACTCGCATCCGGAGTCTCATAGAAAACATCGCGCAATCGGGCCGGGTCCTCGAAATCGGGGAAGCTGGCGAGCGCCTGGCCGATCCTCGGAAGCAGGTCGCTCCCGGTGCGCCGCCGCTGCTCGCGTTTCGTTACTTTGAAGGCGCCGAGCGGCACCGGTTCGGGAACCTGGATCTCATTCTCGATGATGCGGGCCATTAGCGCGGCCGTGCTGGCGGCGGTTGCCGCCGCGCAGACCGATCCGCTCGTCAGCGGGCTGGAGGCCTTTCACCGCGGCGACTATGTGGTTGCCGAACGCGAGTTTCGTTCGTCGCTGAAGCAGAACCCCGGCGTGCGCGCGCGCGTGTTCCTCGCGCTCACTCTCGCGGCTACGAATCGTTGCGCGGAGGCCGAGCGCGACCTCCGTAGTGCGCTCGAAAGCGCGCCGGGCGAAACACCACGGCTCGCGGGTATCGCGCTCGCGCAGTGTTGCCTCACGGGCAACCGGCTCGAAGAGGCTGCTGCAGTAGTCGCGAAGCTGAAGACCCGTTACCCGGATGACGCAGAC
>DASSSG010000317.1:0-3717 GCA_035708545.1 Bryobacteraceae bacterium
TAAAGCTGCCCGAATGCATGACGGCGGTGAGGATGTCCAGGGGGTTGTCACCGCGCTGCTTCATGCCATGGTCAGCCGGCCGTCCGCCCAGCGCGTGCAGGCCGATCAGGCCTTTGAGGCTGCCGGTCCATCCGGCAAACAGATGTGTCGAGACACCGCGCGACACATGCACCCGGTAGTCCGCTTTGACCCACGGCTCAGCGATATGGAACTGATTCGTGCCCCAGATCGCACGGCCGAGCGGACCAACCTTCGGTTCGACGGCAGAGAATCCGGCCTGATCGTAATCGACGCACGCGACCCATGGTGACGCCGCCGCTTCAGCCGCCTCGAGATCCCGCGCCGAGGAGACGCGGTCGTCCGAAGAGCCGAAGTACACCGGCGGCGACGCCTGTTCCAGGGCCAGAAGCTTGTCCAGGCTGGCTCGCGCACTGCCGCGCGCCCCCTCCGGCATCGACGGGCGTGAAGCGAATTCGAGTGCGGCCCTGAGTGCCTGATGATAGTTGCCCGTGTCGCGCATCACGTCGAGACTCGTCCGCCCGAAGGGAGCATTCTCGATGCCGTTCGAGTCGCCGACGGTGAGGCGCACTGATATACCGCGGCGCTCGGAGCGCTCGAGCAGTTCCGTGATGACCGCGTAGGTTACGGCCGGATCAGTGACCGATGGCGGACCGTCGATCCCGAGATTCAGCTCGATTTTGATGGCGATGTTCGCCGGAGTGCGCGATGGTTCGATGTTGTCGAGGAAAAGCTTCCCGGCCGACGCGAGATCGCCGAATAAGGCGTGAACGACGGCGCGATTCGCCGAATCGCGGCCGGGCACGGGCCGGTTCGGCAGCAGCCGGTTAGTGGACCGCAGTTCCTCCGGCAGGGGAGCCGCGCGCACCGATACGACGGATTCGAACCGGCAGGCTTGCTCGAACTCCTCGGCAAGGATAGCCGGGTGCCTGCCACCCGTAGTCCACGCTGGTTTCCCGAGCTCCGTGTCGAGATGACGATTCACGCGTTCGAGAAGCGCGCGTTGCCGGCCGCCGTCGCCCAGCAGCGAAAGCTGGGCGCGGATCAGATGTACCTTGTCGATCGCGATCGCGCCGGACGCGGACATGAGCAAATCGAGCGCGATCTCATGCGTCACCGCGTCAGGAGCGGCGTCGTCGATCAGCCGGCGAAGCAGTCCGCCCCGATAATGCTCGGCATCATCGCCGGCGAGCGTCTGAAAGTGAATCTCGGCTGCTTCCCGAAAGATTCGGAACGATTCGCGGGAAGCGGGGACGGAGGCATCGAGAGCGATTCCTTTCCGCGCCGCGAACGTGGCGTACAGGGCGGCGACGGCTTCCATCTTTTCGAAGAGCGTGTCGAGCTCAGCGGCCGTAATCTCACGATCGGCCATGAGGCCTGTCCGAATTTCGTTGAGCTTATCGGACAGATGCGTGAACTCGCGATCGCCGCCGAAGGCTTCGCTTTGGGCATTGAGAAAGCGCTCCCACCGGTTGTACACCAGCTCTGCGGGCTCTCTGGAAAGCAACATGGTGGAACATCCTCCAACACGGGCCGCGGAGCCGACGTCCACGGTGACTGAAAGTATACACGGCTACACGGCTCGGCTACGTCAGGGCTTGGGGGGAGTACACCGAATCCCAGCCCTCGCCGTAAACCTCTTTGAGCCTGTTCGGCAGCAATTTGAACTCTTCGACAAACAGAGGCTGCACGCCGAGGGCGAGCAACGATGCCTCGACCAGCGCGGCCAGCGCCCGCCCCCGGTCCGGAAGTATCGCGAAGTGGCGTACGGTCTTCGCCTCCCGTTTCCGTGGCTTGTATCCGGGGTCGCGGCGGTAATGACTCTCGCGTTCTTTGTACGAATAGTGCAGGAGTCTTCGCAGGTTATCGTCTCGAAACGAGAGACCCACGAACAGCACCGGATATTCCCGCAACAGGCTGAGCATCGTGTATGTGAAAAGACCGGTTGGCTGATTGAAGAAATCGAAATAATCCTGTTCGGTGAATACGACCAGATCTCTCGAGTGATCAGAGCCCTGTCGAAGTGGAAAAAAGCCGTGCGGGTGATAATACCGTGTAAGTCCGTGCCGGACATCTTTGCTGGCCCGCTCGATCGTCCGGAACAGTGGGTTGTCGGGTCCGCCGTATACCGTTCTGCAATAGGTTCTGAACACTCCATCGAGATTGAGATTGATGATGGCCGGAACTTTCGGATTGGGGCGGAACCCAGGGCCGTCCTTTACGACTACCATCGCAGCCACGGCCGCCAGCGTTGGATTTTCCGCGCGAACGCAATCAGCCAGTCGCCGTTCGGCGGTCTGGTCGCCTGCACTCAATCCCGTGAAGCGCGCGTACAGCCCGTGATACAGGCCATCGGTGAGGTTAGTGAGAAAAGCTTCCCGTCCCTTGCCGGGCGACTCCGCGGACGCTTTCTTTTCCACCAGGCTGGCTATGGCGGGAAGAGAAAAACCGATTGCGGTGAGGCCATCAACAAGAGGCGTGCCGGACGCCCGGCGCGCATCGTTGTCAGACGTCGGTAGCGCCAGCAGGGCCTCCTTGTCCTCGCGACTGAGAAACCGCTCCGCTGCGTTCTCGAGCAGTTCGGTCCAGCCCGGCAGCCCGGAGTCCATGGAGACGCCGGCGCCGAGGCAGAGCACCAGACCGAATTTCCGATACTGCTGTTGCAACAACAGCCAATGATCCTGTTCCATCAGTACAGTCCGGGCACTCAGCTGCTCCAGCCCAGCAGCAACGTGAACAGCACGAACCAGAGCAGCCCCATCGAGTGCCAGTAGAGCGTCGCCGCGCCGTTTCGCCGCCGTTGCCCGCGCAGGCTTTGCTCGGAGCAGTCATCAGTTCCCAGGCTCTTCCGCCGCACATATACGAGCCCCATCATGCCGCCGAACAGATGCAGCGCATGAACTCCGGTCAGTATGTAGAACGCCGATCCGCGCGCGTTGGACTCGAACCCAACGCCCTGCACGACCAGCCGTTCCCACGCGATCGTCTGACACAGGATGAAGAGCGCGCCGAGCACCAGCGTCATCATCAGCGCTCGACGATACTGCTCGAGCCGCGCGCGCCGCAGGAGCCACCGCGCCCGTTCGAAGCCGACGCTGCTCGCGGTTATGAGCGCGGTGCTCAGCCACATAATGTCCGGCATCGCGACGCGGAACTGCACGGGCTGCCGCGGAATGATGATGACGAAAGCGGTCGTCAATGCGGCAAAGAACATGCCGATGGACAGCAGGGAGACCATCATGCCGAACTGGAACTTGTTCGCGGTCCCGGTGAACGGTCGTGAAGGAAAGCCCGGCACGGTCTAGGATTCGAGAATACGCTGCATCTCGTTCAGGGCGCCCTGCTGCATCCGCTCGAGGTCGGCCCTGACGAGATTGAGCCCGAAGACGCAGAGCTCGAACTGCTCGGCAAGCCGATGGAAGATCGCGGCCTCATCGCGAAACTCGAACTGATCGAACGACGAGACCACCTTGTAGGATTCCTTCCCCGCCTTCATATAGTCGACAAACGCGTCCATACGCAGACTCTGCCTCGGCAGGCGCGCCACGTACTCGGGAAAGAGGCCCGTCAGAAACAGCGTGTAGTCGCCTATGTGCTTCCGCACCTGCCGCTCGTACACGAAGGACCGGCCCTCGAGTAATGGATTCGATTCCAGCAGCATCTCACCAACGTCCTCGAGCCGTTTGCCACGCGCGTTCC
>DASSSG010000318.1:0-3574 GCA_035708545.1 Bryobacteraceae bacterium
GGGCGGCCCGCGCTTCGTGCGCGCGATGCTCACGCGCGTGCCATACATCGCGCCGCAGGGCGTGCGGAACGCGGCCGGCGAGACACCGGAGACCGGCGTCGCGGCCGGTTCCCTGATCTCGATTGTGGGCCAGAGCCTCGCGAAAGGATATCAGGCAGGCCCGACGAACCCGCTGGCGCAGACGCTCGACGGCGTAGTGGTTCGAGTCGAGGACCGAATCCTGCCTCTGGTATTCGTCTCGACGGAGCAGATCAATGCGCTGCTGCCGTCCGATGTGGCGGAAGGCGACTACTCGCTGACGGTGCAGACCACCGGCCAGCCGGACGTCAGCGCCCCCTTTACGGTGGTGCGGAATGCGCCGGGGTTGTTCTCGGCGATCGTGGACGGGAAGACGGTCGCAGTGGCGGTGCACGAGGATGGTTCGCCGGTGACTCCCACAAGTCCGGCGCGGCGCGGCGAGCAGGTGCGGCTGATGGGCACGGGGGTCGGTCCTTTCGATCGGCGTCCGATCGACGGATTCCCGACGCCGGCACAGCCGCTGTTCACAGTTGTGGACACGACGGAAGTCATCGCAGGCGATTTGCGATTGCCAGTGATCTGGACCGGAGCGGCTCCGGGGCTTAACGGCGTGACGGCAGTTCGCTTCCGTATACCTGCCGAGCTCAGCTCGGGCGCCGCGGAACTGCGCGTCGCAGTCAACGGAAAGCTCAGCAATTCGGTCGTATTGCCGGTGGAGTAGGCAGGACGCGGGCTCGAGCCATGCGGCCCGGCTAAAGCCCCACGCCACACTCGCGATTCAATTGCGGCGCTGAGACTCTGCGATCACGTGCTGGATGGCTTCGACGACGAGGTCCGGCCGGTAGAGGTGGATCATGTGGCCGCTGTGATCTGCTTTGATCAGCCTGCCGGCAGTGGAGAGCCGGGCAAGTTGCAGCTGTTTGGCATGCCAGTTCTCATCGACTCCCTCGCTGCGCTCCAGAACAACCAACGGCAGGTCTCCGAGAGGGTGATCCTGTGCGAGGCGCTGTTTTCGAAGCGCCGTGAACTCCTGACGCCACGACTCGGCCGCGGTGAGGCCCTTCGGCAGTAATCCCACCTCAGAGAGGATTTTCTTCAGCGCCCAGTGACGCGCCAGGCGATCGGCGGGGGAAAGGCGGTCCAGCGGGGGAGCGTCAGCCGGTCCGGCCTGCGGTTTCGGAGCGAGCCGCACATATTCGTTGTAAGCCGAAGGCAGCTCCTCAGCGGAAAGAGCAGCGATCGGTTTGCGGTGTTCGCCGACGGGTAACGTGATGCCCTCGTCATGAGTTCCGTCGACGAAGACGAGGCCGGCGACGCGTTCCGGAAATCGCCGCTGCCAGGCGCGTGCGTAGATGCAACCCAAAGAGGCTCCGACGAGGATGTAAGGGGGCTGAACCCTGGCAGTGCGAAGCAGCAGGTTCAGATCGTCCATGATCTGCTCGATGGTGTCTACGGCGGGACCTCGATCGCTCCACGCATAACCTGCGCGGTCATAAGTACATATTCTTGTCCGCTTTGAGATCGGGGACTGGCCGAGCGCCCACTCGACCGAAAAGCTGCCGCCCCCGTTCTCGATGACGACAGCCGGAGAGCCCGCTCCGGTGCAGTTCAAGTGCAACCGCCGGCCCCCGATATCGACGAGTTGTCCGGGCGGGGTTGGGTCAGCGGCCTGCGGCGGTGTAGCAGTCGGGGCCGGCAGGAGCAAGGAGGCGACGATCGACGAGCCGCAGATGATCCGGCGAGCGATGTCGTGAAGACGTACAGCGGCGATGGAAGGCTTGCGAGGTTTGCACGCATGACGGGGCAAGGGTGGGGGATTGCGGGCGCAGCATTTCGCTTCCATGTTCCGGTAAAATAATCTTTTACGCCTGACCGATTAAGCCGCCGTCCTGAAACCAGCCTCGGAAACCGGACGTCTGGATAAAGACGCGCAGAGTGGAAAGGATTTAGCGTTCTGATGAAGTTCCCCAGGCTCGGGAGCCTGCCTGCCGTCCGCGTGTGCATTCTTTTATTGATATTGATGCTGTTGCCGGCCGCGGGGCCGGCCCAGCAGACCGCACCTGAACCTCCAAAACCTGAAGCTCCGAAACCGGCTCCCGGGCCGTTCGAACCCGTACCGGAGGTCAAACCCGAAGCTCCGAAACCCACCACACCGAAGCAGCGATCGCCGTTCGAGACGCCGCGCGAAGCGGTTCCCGACACGCAGGCGGCGAAGCCCGCGGCGCCGAAGGCGCAGCCCGCAAAGCCGGGCACCGTGCCGGACGTCATCGAAGAGATCGAGTTCCGAGGCTCCCGGCGCGTTCCCCAGGACACACTCCGAGCCCTGATCATCAGCAGGAAGGGAGATCGCTACGACGAAGAGACCCTGCACCGGGACTTCATCGCGTTATGGAACTCGCAGCGCTTCGACGACATTCGTGTCGAGCGCGAGGCGGGCGTGAATGGCTGGATCATCCGTTTCGTGGTGACCGAGCGGCGGGTGGTCCGGTCCATTAAATATGAAGGCGCCAAATCCGTCACCGTGTCCGAGATTCTCGACCGCTTCAAAGAGCGCAAGGTCGGACTGTCGGTCGAATCGCAGTACGACGCGAACAAAGTGCAGCGCGCCGCGACCGTCCTCAAGGAGTTCCTCTCGGAACGCGGCCGGCAGTTCGCGACGGTGGACCCGCAGATCCGGCAGATCCCGCCTTCGACCGTCGAGGTCACGTTCATGGTAAAGGAGGGCCCGAAGGTCAAAGTCGGCCGGATCGAGATACTCGGAAACCAAATCTTCAGCGATCGTGCGGTGCGGCGCGCCATGCGGCATCTGCGGCCGATCGGGATTCCACGGTCGATCCTGTTCGAGAACATCTTCGCCAAAAGCTACGACGCGACGAAGCTCGATATCGATCAGGAGATGATCCGGAACTATTACCAGGAGCGCGGGTATTTTACGGCCCGCGTTGTGGACGATAAAGTCCGCATTCGCGATGTTGGCGGCAAGGCGTCCGGATTTCGGATCCCGCTGTTGAAACCGAACCGCCCGGGCAAGAAAGCCGACATCTCGCTTACGGTGGAAGAGGGCAAGCAGTACCGGCTCAACAACATCAATTTCGTCGGCGTGAAGCTGTTCCGCACCCCGGAGACGCTGATGCGGCCCCTGTTCCAGATGGACAAGGACGACGTGTTTTCGACCGCCAAACTGCGCAAGGGCATCGAGAACATGCGCAAGCTGTATGGCGAGTTCGGCTACATCGATTTCGTGCCGGAGCCCGAGCCGGAGATCGTGCCCGGCAGCAACCGAATCAATCTTACGTTCAATATCGACGAGGGCAAGCAGTTCTTTATCCGGCGTATCGACTTCTCCGGCAACACCACGACGCGCGACAAGGTGATCCGGCGCGAGCTGCTGGTGGATGAAGGCGACATGTTCAACACGCGCATGTGGGAGGTCAGCATCCTGCGTCTGAACCAGCTCGGCTATTTCGAGCAGATGAAGGCGGAGGAGGCGGCGACGATCTCGCGCGATCCAAAGACGAACACGGTCGACATCACGCTGAAGGTGAAGGAGCGCGGC
>DASSSG010000319.1:0-2644 GCA_035708545.1 Bryobacteraceae bacterium
TACTTTATCGGCTGGAGGGACTGGCACCGGCTGCGCGAACTGTACTTACGAACGCGAGGCGGAACTTTGAAGGATTTTCATGAGCGCGCACTCCGGGCGGGAGCGTTGCCCCTTCCCGTCTTAGCGCGGCTGCTTACGGGCAAGCCGCTCGAGGAAGCGCACGAGATCTCGCAGAGCCGCACCGCGGTGACTCACCAGCAGCTTACGGTCAGGGTCGATCTCGCCGAATGACCGCCCGTATGGCGGGTAATAAAAGAGCGGATCGTAACCGAATCCGTTTGCGCCGTGGGGAGCTTCGAGCAACACTCCTTCGACCGCGCCGCGAAATACGCGGAGAACCTCGCCGCCGCGAGCGAGTGCGATCGCGCAGACGAATCGAGCTCTGCGGTCCTCCATTCCCCGCATGCGGGCAAGTAAGAGCTCGTTGTTCGCCTGATCGCTCGCGTTGCCTCCGGCGTACCGAGCCGAATGTACCCCCGGCTCACCCCCGAGCGCGGCTACTTCGAGACCGGAATCGTCTACAAAAAGATACTCATCCGTGCAGCGGCTGTAGTATGCGGCTTTATCTGACGCGTTTTCTTCGAACGTGCTGCCGGTCTCTTCGCGGGGCGGGATCTCATTCAGACCGGGAAGCGGGTGAATGATAATGCGGTTCGAGCCGGCTGCCCGAAATTCGCGCAGTTTCCCAGGATTGCTCGTCGCGCAGTAAACAATCACGAAGACTTGAGAACGCTCTTCTGGATACTGATCAGCTCTTTCACACCTTGTGTCCCCAGCTCTATAAGTTGCGCGAGCTGACGGTCATCGAAGGCACTCTTTTCTCCCGTTGCCTGAAGCTCGACATACTGGCCCGCTCCGGTCATCACGATATTCATATCGACCTCGGCCTGAGAATCCTCGTCGTAGTTGAGATCCAGTACGGGTACGCCGCGAACAATGCCGACGCTGGTCGCGGCTACGTAGTCACGAACGGGAAGCTTCCTGATCGTCTTGAACTCAACCAGCCTGCGGAGTGCGATAACAAGCGCGACGTAAGCACCCGTGATCGCAGCCGTGCGTGTGCCGCCGTCAGCCTGAATCACGTCGCAGTCGAGTATTACGGTACGCTCTCCGAGTCCGGCGGTATCGACGACCGTCCGCAGCGCGCGGCCGATGAGGCGCTGGATCTCGAGCGTACGGCCCGATTGACGGCCTTTTGACACTTCCCGCGGGGACCGTGTGGCGGTCGAGCGCGGCAGCATTGCATATTCCGCCGTAACCCAGCCCTTTCCCGTGTTACGAAGGAACGAAGGCACAGTCTCCTCGATCGTGGCGGCGCAAAGCACGCGCGTGTTGCCCACGTGAATAAGAGCGGAACCCTCGGCGGTTGCGATGTAGTTAGTCTCTATGCGGACGGGCCGCATCTGTTCCGGAGTGCGCTGGTCAGTCCGCGTGGGCGTTGTCATGGGTCAGCTCGATTGCAGCATCATATAGAACACAATCGCAAGCAGGAGAAAGCCCATGGCCAGGAGAATAATGCAGGGAAGCGCATTCGGCCGCGGCGTCGCTTTGCGCTTCGGACCGCGATAGGGCCTGAAACGGCTCATCGGGCGGATGGTAGCATGGGCCTGTATATACGTCCAGGTGTATACTTATCCGGATATCTGCATTTACATCATGAAGGAGCGCCCGACCCAGGTACTCCGCCGATTGCAGAGGATTCAGCCTGCGGATCTCTGCATGTCGGTCGCGGGCTTCGGGTCGAGAACCGGGCGGTCTGATTATCGCTTCCCTTTTACGGACTTCGCCGCTTCCGTGAAGAATTCTCCGAGTGCTGTAAGCGATGGCGAGCCGAGATCCCGCACAGTCAGCGCCACTACGTATCTTCCGCGTTCGGCAAGCGCCATTTGGGTCGCCAGAAACTGTGCTCGATGGTAGTCGGCGGCGTACTCAGCAGCCTCCAGTTCCTGTGCAGTCTCCGAAAGCAGCACGGTCGAAAGGCAGCGGCCATGGCCGATCACCATCTCGTGGTACGAGTGGTTCATCGCCGGCCCTTCATGGATGTCGACAGGCATGCGCAGTGCCGCGCGAAACAACCGATCGCCCGCTCGGTCGAGAACCTTGCGAACGCCGCGGCCGGCGGCAGAATAGCGCGTGTCGCCGAAGAACGTAAGCTCGCCATATTCGATGCGGCGATCGGAGGAGAGACTGCGCAGAATGGCTGCGTACGCGGATGCCGCGTCCTTTCCTTCCGTGCTGATATCGCGCGGCAGCCGATCATAGTACAGCGTGATACCCTGCCGCCAGCGTGAGCGCCGGCTCGAATCGTGCATGGCGCGCCACTCCCTGGTTTGGACGATTCCGCCGGCCTTTTGCGCTTCGGCGTGGAGTCGGTTCGTTATCGCCTTGTATAACTCCACGCCGGGTTGAGTTACAAAATTCATCTTCTGCTGCCACGCTATCCCGAACACCACGTAATGAATGAACTGCATGTACCGCGACAACTCGGGCCGGGCAAGCGTAAGCACAGCCGTTGGGTATCCGGCACGCCTCACTGCCGCGATCTTCTGTGAATCTGAGCTGCGCCCGCCCCTCAGGTGGATAGCCAGGAAGCAACGGTCCTGCGCGCTGTCTTTGGGCGAGCGATAATTCGCGAGCTTCGGGC
>DASSSG010000320.1:0-4681 GCA_035708545.1 Bryobacteraceae bacterium
CGCCATCGTTGACGCGCTCGGGGCACAAGCTTACTTCCCGATCGTCCTGTCGCGGACGGCGCTTGCCGCATGCGAGCGGAGCCTGGGCGACGTTACGACCGTTTATCCGATCAAAGGGCACTATCTCGAAGGTCTGGCCAGCGTAATCGCACGCCCGCTGCTGGTGCTCTTTCTCGGCAGCACGATCGGCAACTTCGATCGCCCGCAGGCCGTCGAGTTTCTCCGGTCCGTGCGCACGTTGCTCCAGCCCCGCGACGCGCTGCTTCTCGGGGCCGACCTGATCAAAGCTCTGCCGCAACTGCTCGTCGCGTATGACGATCCCGCCGGCGTCACAGCAGCATTCAACCGCAACGTTCTCGCGCGCCTGAACCACGAATGCGGCGCCGACTTCGACGTCCGCGCATGGCAGCACGAGGCCCGCTGGAACGCTGCCGAGACCAGCGTCGAAATGCATCTCCGAACCGAAGCAGCGCACACGGTTCACATCGGCGAGCGTACGATCCGCTTCGAGGCCGGCGAGACGATCTGGACTGAGTCGTCGCGGAAGTTCACTCCGGACGAGCTGGCGATGCTCGGGATCGAGAGCGGCTTTATGCCGGAAGCCATGTGGATCGACCGTGACTGGCCGTTCGCCGAGTGCTTCTGGCGCGTGTGATCCGCCGGTGTATACTGCCCTGGTGGTTACGAAATTCCTCTGTCTTGCGGCCGCGACCGGCCTGGTCGCGTTGCTCGCGCCGCTGCGTCTCGCGGCGATTACTTACGGGTTCGCCGATACGCAGAATGCCTTCAGCAACGTCGGAGCCTTCATTGTCGTCGGCCCGAGCGGGCGTATCTACCCGATCTGCTCGGGAACGCTGATCGCGCCCGCTGTTTTCCTGACTGCGAGCCACTGCACTGTCTACTTCACTCAGACTCTTGCGCCTCGCGGTTATACGGCGGCCGTCAGTTTTGACAATACGATTCCGTTCGGCGAGCTCACGACGAACAAAACGAAGCTCATCGAAGCGGTCGAGGTTGTAACGAACCCTGCGTACAACCAGGCGCAGAGCGATTCGGGTGACATTGCAGTGCTGTTGCTTCGCCGCTCACCCAACGGCACCACCCCGGCGACCCTTCCACCGGCGGATCTCCTCGACCGCCTGGCCGCGCAGAACGGGCTCAAGGGAACAATCTTTACAGCCGTCGGCTACGGCGTACAGAATCGGGTGGTTGGCGGCGGCGTGCCTTACTTCCAGGACATAAACCCGATTCCGCGCATGTACGCGTTTTCGAGCTTCGATTCCCTCAATGCAGGCTACATCCGGCTGTCGCAAAATCCGGCGACTGGCAACGGCGGCACCTGCTCCGGCGATTCCGGCGGGCCGAATTTCATGAACGTCAACGGCACGCGCATTCTCGCCGCAATCACGATCACCGGCGACACGGTATGCCGCTCGACCAATGTCGACTACCGGCTGGACACGCAAAGTGCGCGGGCGTTTCTGGCGCCCTTTGTCGCTTTGCCGTAGTCACGATTCCGTCACTGCCTCCCAGCAGCGGGACTCTATCGACCGGAACACGGCGTCGATGACGGCCATGTTCCGGAGCGAATCCTCGAGCGGGACCGGGACCTCGCCGCCTTCGCGAATCGCACGCGAATACAGATCGGCCTGAATCGTGTACTGATCGCAGACCGGCAGCTCTTCAACGCGTGTTCCGGATCCGAACACATCAGCTCCGGGATCGACGGCGATCCGGCACCTCTGGTCGGACGGAGCGTTGAACGGAATCTCGATCGCGATCCGTCCCCTGGTGCCGAGTATCTGCACGCGCTGGTAGGGCACGTGCTGCGTGCCGCACGTGAAGACCGCGTGCCCGCCGGGGTACTCGAGCATGGCAGAGGTCAGCCGGTCCACGCCGAAGTCGGGGTCGCGGTCGATCAGCCCGATCACGCGCCGCGGCTCCTCGCCGAAGATGAACCGGGACGTGTTGACCGGATAGCACCCGATGTCATACAACGCGCCGCCGCCCCAGTCGAGCACGTTGCGCACGTTTTCGGGGTCGCGGTTGAAGTAGCTGAACTGGCACAGGAACGCCCGCGGTTCCCCGATCTCGCCCGAGCGCACGATCTCCCGGGCGCGCAGCCACTGCGGATGCGTCCGTACCATGAACGCCTCGCCGATCTTGACGCCGGTGCGGTCGCGAACCGCGAGCAGTGTCCGCGCCTCGGCTGCGTTCAGTGCGATCGGCTTCTCACAAAGCACGTGCTTGCCGGCTTCGGCGGCACGCGCGGACCAGGGCACATGCAGATGATTCGGCAGCGGATTGTAAACGGCATCGATGTCGCCGTCGGCCAGCAGTTCCTCATAGGATCCGCAGGCCCGTTCGATGCCCAATGCGGCCGCTGCTTCCCGGGCCTTCTCTTTATCGCGTGATGCGATCGCGCGAACTTCTGAGCATTCGCCGCGCTGCATCGCCGGGATAACTTTTTTGGTCGCGATCTGCGCGACACCCAGCACGCCCCACCGGACCTTACGTGGCATGCACCGAGTGTGTCACGCACTGTCCTCGAGCAGCCATGCATACTGGCAGCATGCCGCCCTGCCCGCCTGATCAAATCGCGCACTATACCTGCCGCCGGGTCAATCGGCCGCCCGTCATTGATGGCCGGCTCGACGAGCCCTCGTGGCAGAACGCGCAGCGCTCGCCGCGTTTCGTCGATATGCTCGCCGGAACGCCCGGATTCTTCGACACCCGCGCCGCGGCCATGTGGGATGACAACTACCTCTACGTCGGCTTCTGGATTCAGGAGCCGTTCGTGCGCGCCGAATTCACCGAGCGCGATTCGCTGGTTTTCCGGGAAAACGACGTCGAGGTGTTCATCGATGGCGGCGACTGTTATTACGAGTTCGAGATCAACGCGCTCGGGACGATTTACGAAGTCTTCTTCGTCTGGCAGGACGCGTATACGCGGGGGAGCCGTTTTGAGACCCCCGAGTTCGATCTGCTGGCGCGCCGGGCCGTTTCCTTCGCAGGCGATTACGATCGCCGCCCGGAGAGCTTCTGGCGCGGCACTCATCCACGGGGTCCGCGCTGGGCTTTCCTCGACTGGGATTTCCCCGGGCTGCGGTCAGCCGTGCAGATCAACGGCACCATCAATGACGATTCCGATGTCGATGACGGCTGGACTGTCGAGCTGGCATTTCCATGGACGGAGATGAAAACGCTTGCGGGCGGCCGCGCCTTGCCGCCGAACGATGGCGACACCTGGCGGATGTTATTCGCGCGCTTCGAGGCTTTGCGTGTTTGCGGGCAGGAAGTGACACCGCATCCCGGCTGGTCGTGGAACCCGCATGGAGCCTACGACAGCCATATCCCGGAATGTTTCACTTATGTGCATTTTTCGCGTGACGTGGTGGGGACCGGCCGCTGATCGTCACCGCTCTGAATCGCCTGCATGGCAGCGAACGCGAGAGGTTTCTCGGGACGCAGAATCAGCATCAGCCGCCGCAGACAAGCCCGGCTCGACTACTCGAGCACGACCAGCTCGTAATCCCGCACCTCCGGAACCACGATTTCGTTCCCGTTCCGCAGCGGCAAGTCCCGCACGCTGCGCTGTGCCTGCGCGCGCTTCCACGATCCTGCCAGCGCGACTCGTATATCCCGCACCGGCACCGGCGCGAAATACGCCGTCTGCGTATGTCCTGAGAGGTTGATCAGGTGCAGCAGCGTCCGCTCGCCCTGGCGCATGACCGTCATCTCGACGAGAGGGTGCGCGTTCGTCCGAAGCTGCCGGCCGCGCGGCAGCATGCGGTCGATCACATCGCGCAGCAGGCCCGCATGGGCGGGCAGGCTGTGCTTGTAATACAGGCCCGCGGTGTCCCACGGGATCCATGTCACCCGTCCCTTCCTCACGATTCCCGGCCTGGTCGTGTCCTGCTGATCGATGTGGATCTTCTCCGGCGGCCCGATCATCGACGGCGGAACCAGCGTCAGCGCCAGGCCCGGGCCCTCAGTCTCCGTGTAGTCGCCGTTCAGCATCAGCAGCTTCGTTTGCGCGAGCGAAGGAAACGCAGACGGATCACGCACGCGCATGTAGCCCTGCACGTCATTCCACGTTCTGATTACGCGCGCGACCGGAAACTCCGGCGGCCGCGGGCTGACGATCAAAACCGGACCCGAATATTTCGTCAGTTCGGCCGGAGCCCAGTCGGTCGCGATCACCAGATCGAAATCGCGCGTGCCCAGCCAGTCCATGTTGTCGGTGACCGCGAACGGGATATGCTCTTCGCTGAGCAGGCGAAACATTCCGCGATATGACGACTGGCTGAAGCTCCTGCCGGTGCGCTGCGCCCCGCCGAGGAGCAGCACCTTCGCGGCGTTCGCCTGGCCAACATAAAACCGCTCGTGCTCAGCCAGCCAGCGAAACACCGCACGCGCCGCTTCTACGGCCTGCATATCCTGCTGTTCGAGCGTGCCGTTTACCGAAAAAGCCGCCGCGCCGCCGTGCGCGACATTCTGCCACAGCCGCAACGCGATCTCCTGCGCCGGCACGGTCGCGAATCGCCAGGCATAATCCACGAACTGCATGCAGAGGTTGACCGACATCTTCCCCGGCTCGCTGTTACGCGCCCGATTCACGTTGTCGCTCGAGGTGTATGGCCACAGCGGCAGCGGGCGATTCACCGCCGTGTTCGACTCC
>DASSSG010000321.1:0-6042 GCA_035708545.1 Bryobacteraceae bacterium
AGAGTGGGGCGTTTCACGGAACATCCAAAACTCGTATTCGGCGGAAGTGGAGACGTCGTAGCCTGCGCGCCCGGCCCGCTCCAGCACGGTTTGAAACACCTGGCGGGGAGCGATGGGAAGCGGCCGGCCGTCCTTTGTGAACAGGTCCAGGAGAAAAAATGCCGTGCCCGGTTCCCACGGAATCAAACGGAATGTCGCCGGGTCGACCTGCGCGACCGCGTCCGGATAGCCCGTATGCCAGCCGGTAAACTGCACGTTATCGAGCAGCACGTCGCCGATATCCCAGCCGAAAATCACGTCACAGAAGCCGAGCCCGGAGTCGAGTGACGAATAGAATTTCTCGAGGCTGATGTACTTGCCGCGGAGAACGGCATCGTAATCGAAGGCGCCGAGCTTTACTCGGCGGACGTTTGCCGACTCGAAATGCCGTCGAAACTCTTCAACAGTAGTCACAGCGCAACCCAGACCGACTTCACGTTCGTGTATTGCTCGAGCGCGTACGCGCCGAGATCACGCCCGTAGCCGCTCTGCTTGTATCCGCCGAACGGAGATGCGCTGTCGAAGCCGTTGTAGGTGTTGATCCACACCGATCCGGCTTTGATCTCCGAGGCCATGCGATGCGCCAGTTTGATGTCGCGCGTCCATACGGCCGAGACCAGACCGTAGATCGTGTTATTGGCAATCTCCGCCGCCTCTTTTTCGTCACGAAAGCGGATGGTGGCGAGCACGGGACCGAAGATCTCTTCCTGCGCTATCTTCATGTCCGGACGCACTTCCGTGAACACTGTGGGCTTCACGAAAAAGCCCTTCGCTTTCGCGCCTTCGATGTCGCGCTCACCGCCGCAACACAGCTTCGCGCCCTCGGCGGTTCCGGTATGGATCCAGGCCATGATGCGCTCGGTCTGCGCGGCGGAAATCTGTGAACCCATCTCCGACGAGGGATCGAGCGGGTCGCCTACTTTCATGTTCTTCGCGCGGTCGACCAGCCGGCCGACAAATTCATCGTGAATCTTCTCGTGTACAAGCAGGCGCGAGCCTGCGCTGCACACCTCGCCCTTGTTCGCGAATATGCCAGAGAAGGCCTCCGCCAGCGCGGTGTCGAGATCCGCATCGGGAAAGATGATGTTGGGGTTCTTGCCGCCGAGCTCGAGGCTGAGGCGCTTCAGGTTCGAATCAGCGGAGGCTTTGAGGAGCGCGCGGGCCGTGCGGATGCTGCCTGTGAAGCTGATCTTGTCGATGTCCATGTGCCGGCCGATTGCTTCCCCCGCGGTGTGGCCGTAGCCGGTCACGACGTTGATTACGCCCGGCGGAATGCCCGCCTCCGTGGCGTACGCGGCGATCTTCAGCGCCGTCAGCGGCGTCAGCTCGGAAGGCTTCAGCACGATCGAGCAGCCGCAGGCGAGCGCCGGCGCGAGCTTCCAGATCGAGATGCACGTCGGATAGTTCCAGGGGACGATCGCGCCCACGACCCCGACGGGTTCGCGCAGCGTGTAGTTGAGAAAAGCGCCGTCCACGGGTATGGTTTCGCCGCAGATGCGGCGGACCCAGCCGGCGTAGTAACGAATCGCATCGATGCCGGGCCTGACGTCGGCACGCAGCGCTTCGCGCAAAGTCTTGCCGTTCTCGAGCGATTCGAGCGCCGCGAGCTCGTCTTCGTGCGCCTGCAGCGTGTCAGCCCAGCGCCAGAGGATCAGTTCCTTTTCCGATGGATCTTTGCTGCGCCAGCGCTTGTCTTCGAAGCCGGCTCGGGCGGCGGCGACCGCTCGGTTCACGTCTTCGGCGGTCGCGTCGGGAATCGAGGCGAGCCGCTCACCGGTTGCCGGATTGATCACGTCGATGCTCGCACCGCCGCTCGAGTCCACCGGCCCGCCATCGATGAACAGCTTACCTTCGGGGATAGAATTCAGCACCTCAGCCGACATGCTCATGCGTGATCGCCCACTCCGGTCCTTTATAGAAGTATCTGGCTCGTGAGGCGTACAGCACCA
Source organism: Bryobacteraceae bacterium (assembly GCA_035708545.1). Classification (GTDB taxonomy): domain Bacteria; phylum Acidobacteriota; class Terriglobia; order Bryobacterales; family Bryobacteraceae; genus DASSSG01. The sequence goes on from DASSSG010000321.1 coordinate 1,989, forward strand.
CCAGAACGGCCAGCAAGCCGCCGAAGGTATAGCCGGCCAGCTCATTAGGTGGCATTACCAGCACGATGCAGAGGAAACCTGTGTAGAGTACCGCAAGCCAGTTGAGGGGAGTGCCGCAGCGTCCTAATGACCATACTGCTTCGTCAGTCCACCCGGGGCGCGCGCGGCGCGCGTGCAGCGCGAGCGCTACGGGCAGCACGTACGCGACGTACAGACTTACGGTGCTCAGCGAGGTCACGACGGGAATGGCACCGGACCAGACCATCGCCGCGGCGGAAGCGATCACCACGGCCCAAATGGCGGGGCCGGGAGTTCCGCGCTTCGAATGGATACGGCGGAGATATTCGTGCAATGGCGTGCCGTTATCGCGCGCGAGGCTGAACAGAGCTCGTGAAGCCGATGCAATGCAGGACAGACCGCAGAACCACATCGCCATCGCTGCCATCGCGCTGAGGACGTTGCCTGCACGCGCGCCGAGTGCCTGCTGGAAAACTGCGACCGCAGCGGGCACCGTGTTGCCGGCGGGGTCTTTCGCGGCGAGCACTGCGCCGATATCGTGGATGGATAACGTCATGCCGATGAGCAGCGCATATCCGACCACGCCCGCTACGGCGACCGAGAGCACGATACCCCAGGGCGCGCGGCGCCGCGCGTTCAGGGTTTCTTCGGCCATGTGCGCGGACGCATCAAACCCCGTAAAGGTCCAGTGCGCCTGCAGGAGGCCGAGCAGGAAGGCCCACCAGTACGGCGATCGCCCATTGCTGTTTATGGCGGTGGTCAGAAATGATACCGGCTGCCGGGGCGCCATCCAGAAGAGGATCGCAACGATCGCGAGCACGCCCGCGATGTGAATCGCGACGCTGAGGTCATTCAGTCGAGCCACCAGGCGAACGCCGAACTGGTTCAGCAGCGCCTGATTCAACAGAATGAAAGCAAACATGAGATAGAGGTTGAGCGGGGTGGCCGGAATGCCAAGAAACGGGAGGATGAACTGCGCGCAGCTGTAATTGATGCCCGCCTGCGCAGCGATAAGGCCGAAGATGTTGAACCAGGCGACAAACCAGCCCCACGCAGGACCGCCGAGATCGGCCGCCCAGTGATACATCGCGCCTGAGGTCGGGTACGCCGAGCAGAGCTCGGCCATGCTGCACGCAATGGCGAGCGTGGCCACGGTCGCGAGTGGCCAGCCGAAGGACATCTCGAGCGGCCCACCCATTTCCAGTCCATAGCCGTAAAGCGTGACCGCGCCGGTCAGGATGGAAATGATCGAGAAAGAGATCGCAAAGTTGGAAAAGCCGCCCATGCTGCGAAACAGCTCCTGGGCGTAGCCGAACCGGCTCAAATCGTCTGTTTGGCGGGTGACGCTCGCGGCCGCTTGCATGCGCGAATTGCGTTAGTATCTCGCATTTCTCGTCTGCGCGCACGCGGATAGAGTTCGCCGGACGGCAGCGCTGCCACATTGTGCTGCCCGACGGCAGTTCCCGAACAAGCGATAGTCAGCGCCGAGTATTGGCGGTCCGATCAGGCGTTGGGGACGAGCTCGTGGCCGGCGCGAGCCGTGCGAGCCACGGAATCAGTGATCAGGCGATTCGCGGTCAGCCTCGCGCCGCCATTCAATGTGGGCGGTCGAAAATCTCAGCACCGTCGGCCGTACGAGCTTCTCGAAATCGGCATAAGCGAGACGAATTGCTTCGTGATGGGAACCCGCTTCGAAGGTGATCTGCTCGTCCTTCGTCAGGGACTCGTCGACATAGACCTTCATCCCGTACAGGTTGCCGAATGGCGGCATGGCGCCGGTTTCGCAGTCCGGAAAGCGTCGTCTGAACTCCGATTCGCCGGCCAGTCTGACCCGATGTGCATCGAGTACGGCCTCGAGAACTTCGAGATCGACGTCGCGGGAAGCGGGCAGCACGGCCATGGCAAGGTCGCCGTCGACCTTGATCATGACTGTCTTCGCGACTTCTTTTACGGGGATATGAGCTGCGGAGGCAACCTGATTGGCGCTGTAGGCTTCAGGGTGCACAACCGTCGCGTATTGCACATGATGGGAGTTGAGAAAATCAACGACTCTGGTCGCAGACACGCGTCACCTCCTTCGGGTCAGGGCTCGGCGGCGGGGAGCAGCACGATGGCGGATCTCCGACCACGAACCTGGCTCCTCTCACACAACAGAATACGTCCGGTTGCAGGCAAGCGGAATGGGCTCTCGATCGCATCGCCAAACACTCCCTTGATGAGTGCAACGACTGGCCTTCAGTCCCTGTCGAGGTTCGTCAGCCCGGCAGCCCTGGCCCAGCCGATGGCGCGTGCGTACGCCGCGCTCGTGATGCTGCGGTTGATCTCCGGATACCGACGGGCCTGGTGCGCCGGACGGTACTGCGCCATGATGTTGACGTATGTATCGCGGCCCAAACTGCGCGCCACCCACTGCACGAACTGGTCTGTGCCGGCGAGGTTATCCGGCAGCACCAGGTGACGAATGATGAGGCCGCGCACTGCGATACCCTGTTCGTCCACCTGCAAATGGCCGACCTGGCGGTGCATCTCCGTGATTGCCGCGGCACATATTTCGGGATAATCCGCCGCGCCTCGCGAGTATTTGGCTGCAACAGCGGGGTCGGTGTACTTGCAGTCTGCGAGATAGATGTCCACGATGCCATCGAGCAATCGCAGCACGTCCACGGATTCATATCCGCTGCAGTTGTAAACGAGCGGAATACGCAACTCGCGGAGCATTGCGATGCGCAAAGCGCCGAGGATGTTGGGAACCACATGGCTCGGCGTCACACAGTTGATGTTGTGACAACCACGGAGTTGCAGGCCGAGCATCACGGCGGCCAGTTCGTCGTCGGTCACATCCTGGCCCATACCGAGGTGACTGATCTCCCAGTTCTGGCAGTAGACGCAGAGCAGGTTGCAGCGGCTGAAGAAGATCGTGCCGGAGCCGCCGCTGCCGACCAGCGGGCGCTCCTCGCCGAAGTGCGGATGCCACGAGGCCACGCGCGCCGCCAGACCAGCTCCGCAGACGCCTTTGCCTCCTGCTGTTCGGTCAACACCGCACTGCCGCGGGCAGAGCCGGCACGCCTGACAGACCGCCTGCAACGCAGCGGCCCGCTGCGCGATCTCCTTTTCGCCGAGCCATCTGTACGCAGGCTCCCAGTCCTTTCGACGAACCGTCAGCGGCGGAGCAAAACCGTCGAGCACGAATTCGCGCGTCGTGGAGTCCTCCATTGCGAGCCCCATTTTATGTCAGGCCTGTGCAGCAACGTGAGAGGGAGGTCGCGAACCAGCGCCGGCGCCGGCGAAAAAAGGCGTGGGGGAGGTCGCAGGGACGGAGGCTAACACTCGCGGAAGCCGAGGATCTGTGGCAATCCCTTCGGGGACGTCAGCCACGCGTCAAACTTCCGGTTAGCGTGCGCTGCGAATCCTCCCAAGCAAAGTCTAGCACCGATGCGGGAGCGATGGGATCGCGCCGAGCAGCTCCACCTTAAAGACGTGCGATCGCGCTCAGGCCGGCATGGTGGTCAGATGCGCGTCACTGCCCGTGTGGTGTTGATTGCCAGTCACGGGGAGGGCTCGTGCGGCCACGTCGCGGTCTCTGCAAACAGTTTCCGGCCGGGGTCGGGAGGGAACCATCGGAGCATCAGCTCAAAGCGCCGTCGCAGCCACGGAGCAGGCAGATGGGACGGACCGGTTCGGATTGTCACATCGTGCCACAACGCATGTACGTACTCGGCGACCGTGCCGGCAAACGCCGCCTGCGCATACTCCTCCAGCCGATGCGGGCTTCGCGCGGCTGACGGCGAGGCCATGAGCTTCTGTTTGCTGTGGAGCGCGTCTTCATCGATTTCGCCAGATACGGCGTGCTCGATTTCCGTGTTGAGGAGCGCCAGCCACTCACGTCGCTTCGACTGGTCCAGGGTCTCCCACAGTGCCTGGCCCAGACATACGAGCACTTCAAGCGCAGCATCGTGTGGATCGACGCCCTGAATGGCGACCGCTATCGAGAGCGTTTCGCCGGTTGCAGTCCAGCTTGAAGCCCCCTTCTCGTCCT
>DASSSG010000322.1:0-2581 GCA_035708545.1 Bryobacteraceae bacterium
TGGCGGTGACCGCGGCGGAAGCAGATGAGGTCATCGATGAGGCAAAGCGTTCCGGCCGCATCCTGATGTGCGCGCAGGTGCTGCGGTTCTTCCCCGCCTATGCCGGTCTGATCGAAGAGATCCGGACGGCAGGCGTGCCGCGTATGGGAGTTTTCCGCCGCCGCTGCGCGGCGCCTTTTTGGGGCAGCGGCTGGCTGACCGATCGCTCGAAAAGCGGCGGGGGCGTGTTCGATCTGCTGATCCACGACGTCGATATCGTTGTGAAGCTCTTCGGTATCCCGAAGTCGATATCGGCCGTCGGCCATGAAGATCTCGACCGCGGTATAGACCTCGTCACGGCCACGTTCCACTACGAAAACGGAAGCACCGTAGTAGTCACCGGCGGATGGCACCACCCGAAGGAATATCCGTTCGCGATGGAGTACACAGTAACATGCGACGAAGCTACGTTCGACTACAGCTCGATGGACGATCACACCACCGTCTACGAGCGGGACGGCACGGCGCGGCCGTTGCGCAAACCCGGCGACGATGCGTTCGAGTCTGAGCTGCGGTATTTTGTGGACTGTTGCCGTAAGAACGTTCACCCCGAGCGGTGCCGTCCGGAAGAATCCGCCCAGGCAGTGAAGCTCGCCATCATGATGCGCGACGTTCGCGCGCGCAATGGAGAAAAAGTTCCATGCCAGTTGTAGAAGATCTGCAGGTTGGAGTGATGTTCTGGGCCGGCCCCGACCCGCACCAGACATTACGGGACCAGAAAGCGCTGGGTGTTCGTGCCGGCCAGCTCGGGATCGAGGGTGATTATCCTCTCGACGGCGCGGCCGAGAAGTGGAAGCGTGCGGTCGCCGACGAGCAGTTCACGGTCGTCACCGTGTTCGCTGCGTACACGGGCGAGAGCTATGCCGACATGCCGACCGTGCAGCGCACAGTCGGATTTATTCCGCCGGCTACGCGGCAGGAACGTGAAAGACGCACTTATGAGATCAGCGACTTCGCCAGGGGCATCGGTGTGGGGAGCATTGCGCTGCACGTCGGCTTCGTTCCGCACGATCCGAAGAATGATGACTACATTGCCGTCCGCAACCTGGTCCGCCGCATCGCCGATCACGCGGCAGAGAACGGCCAGACGTTCGCACTCGAAACCGGGCAGGAGCCTGCGGACGTGCTCGACAAGTTCATTCGTGACGTGGACCGGCCGAACCTGAAGATCAACTTCGATCCCGCCAACATGATCATGTATGGCACGGGCGATCCGATCCAGGCCCTCGATGTGCTGTCGCGCAACATAGTGTCGGTGCATTGCAAAGACGGCGAGTGGCCCGACAAGAGCGTACCGAACGCCCTCGGGGTCGAGAAGCCGCTGGGGCAGGGCGCAGTCGGCATGGACAAGTTCATAGCGAAGCTGAAGCAGTTCGGCTACAAGGGCATTCTCGGTATCGAACGCGAGATCCTGGACAAAGAACAGAAGAAACGGGATATGAAAATGGCCGTCGAGCTGCTGGAGCGATTGCGAAAGCAGTAGCCGCTTTGACGATGGACTCCTGCCTACGTGCCTTTCGGGTACGACCCCAGCACCCGGAGAAAATCCGCCAGCTCGGCCAGATGACCGAGCGCCTTTTGGCTTTTGGGTGCGTCCACGTGTCCCGTGAAGTCCAGGTAAAACAGGTACTCCCAGGGTCTGCCGCGAAGCGGCCGCGATTCGATTCGCATCAGATTGATGTCACGCAGTGCGAACGCGCTCAGCGATCGGAACAGCGCTCCCGGCACATTCCGCGTCGCAAACACGAGCGTGGTTTTCCAGTCGCGTGTGCCGGCGCGCGGCTTCAGCGTGCCGGGCCGTGCCAGCAGAAAGAAGCGGGTGAAATTGGCCGGATCGTCCTCGATGTTTCGTTTGAGGATCTTCCCGCCATAAATCTCCGCCGCAATCGCTGATGCGACAGCCGCCGCACCATCGGGCTGCTGGTCCATCAGCATCTTCACGCTGCCCGCTGTGTCATAGAACGGCACCCGCTCCCATTCCGGGTGTTCGGCGAGATATCGCAGGCACTGATTCAGCGCTACCGGATGCGAGTACACGCGGCGCACGTCGCGCAGCTTCGTGCCGGGCCGTACGATGAGGTTGTGCGCGATCCGTACGTGCGTTTCGCCGACGATCGCGAGCTCGAAATTCAGCAGGTGATCGTAATTCTCGTGAACCGATCCGTGCAGGGTGTTCTCTATCGGGATAACGGCTGCATCGACCTTTTTCTCGGCGACAGCGTGGAAGACCTGCTCGAAACGTTCGCACGGCTCCAGCTTCAGATCGCGCCCCAGCAGTTGCTCGACAGCAACCTGGCTGAACGCGCCACGTTCGCCCTGAAATGCGACGCGCCGCACTTTCATTTGGACGCCGCTCCGTCCCACCGGTGCGCGTCGGCCTGTGGAAGTCCGACCAGATCGAGAACGCGGTTGATGCTCCCATCCACCAGGTCCATAATCGTCTCCGGGTTCGAGTAGAACGGCGGCATGGGCGGAGCAATGATGGCTCCCATTTCCGCGAGCGCAGTCAGATTCCGCAGATGCCCGAGGTGAAGCGGGCTCT
>DASSSG010000323.1:0-5626 GCA_035708545.1 Bryobacteraceae bacterium
TTCCTCACGTTGATGATCTTCGCCGGCGCCGCCGTGTTCGCGGCCGAGAAGCCGAGATCGGTCATCCATGTCGTGACACTGCGCTGGAAGGAGGGCGCGACCAAAGAACAGATCGATGGCGCGCTCAAGGCGCTCGAGAACGCCGCGAGCAAGTACCCCGGGATCACGCGCCTGTGGCTGCGGCCGATCAGTGTTCAGGGCGCGCCGATCGGCAAGTGTGAGGAATGCAGGCCGGTGACACACGCCTTCGTCATGGAGTTCGAGAGTGAAGATGCGCTGAAGAACTATCGCAACAGCGCCGCGCAGAAAGCGTTCTACGAGGTGTACATCCCGCTGCGCGAAGAGAGCCGCACGCACGACATTTCGAACTGAGCCGTGCCGGTCAGCCGGCCGAGAATCACTGATTGCGCCACCGGTACCAGAACCACCCCCGGACTATGTCACCCCATTTTGTGGCGCTCGATCCCGCGAAATGAGGACGGGAGGTCTGCCTCTGCGGGACTGCCCGAAGGTGTGGTTTTCGCGTAGAGTCGAAACAGAAGGCACGCTGGGAGGCCAGCGCCCGCGCCAGTGCAGTTCGCGGCGCCGGAACACGCGGCCCCCGGCATCCTACTTTTTGGCAGCCCGTCGCAGACGATCGAGAATCCCCGCCCACTCCGGCGTATCCGGGGGCGCTTCGATGGCTATATAATCCAGCCCCTCCCGATCCAGGTCGTGCAGCACGGCGTACAGGCGTGCGGCGTACTCGCGCGGATCGGACGGAAGCTGCGCGATTGTGCCGCGTCCGGCCGGCAGCGCGTCGCCACGACGTATCAGCAGCAGCGGGGTTCGCGGGCTGTAATGTCGTGCATGCATCCCAGGCGACGGATGCGCGCCGAGAGGAACGGCCTGCAACTGAACGGGTCCGATGACCGCTTCGATGTCAGCCTGAGTCACCATGCCGGGTCGAAGCAGTAGCGGATGCGACGGGTCGGCTATCGACAGAACTGTGGATTCGATACCGACATTCGTCGGTCCGTCGTCAAGAACCATGTCGACGCTTCCGCCGAGAGCTGCACGAACGTGCTCGGCGGTGGTCGGCGAGAGTGCGGTGAAGCGATTGGCGCTTGGCGCGGCGATCGGAACGCCTGCCGCGCGGATCAGCGCCAGCGCCACCGGATGCGCGGGCATGCGCAGGCCGACGGTTGGCAGTCCGGCGGTCACGCGGTCCGGAATGCGAGGATGGCGTCCGAGGACGAGCGTGAGCGGCCCCGGCCAGAAGCGCCGCACCAGCCTTTCCGCAACCGCGGACCATTTCGTTGCCAGCTGGCGCGCCAGTTCCACACCGGCGACATGTACGATCAGTGGACTGGCCGGCGGACGCCCTTTCGCTTCATAGATACGTTCGACGGCGGTGGTATTGAGAGCGTTTGCGCCCAGTCCGTACACCGTCTCGGTGGGAAACGCGACCAGCCCGCCCGCGCGAATCACTTCGGCCGCACGCGCAATCTCGGACTCGGAGACCAAACCTAATCCACGTCTTCCGTACCGGCTTCGCCCGCCAGCTTGCCGGTTCTGCGCCATACGAGAAATGCGTACATCAGCGCGCTCAAATCGCCATCGAGGACGCGATCCACATCGCCGATCGCGAGCTTCGTCCGGTGATCCCTGATCATCCGGTAAGGCGCGAGCACGTAACTGCGGATCTGACTGCCGAAATTGATGCCGAGCTTGGAATCTTCGAGCTTGCGATCCTCGACGCGCTTCTTCTCGAGCTCATGCTCGAACAGACGCGCGCGCAGCTGCTTCATCGCGCTGGCGCGGTTCTTGTGCTGCGAGCGTTCGTTCTGACACTGCACGACGATACCGGTGGGCAGATGCGTCATGCGTACCGCCGACTCCGTACGGTTCACGTGCTGGCCGCCGGCGCCGCTCGCGCGGAACACGTCGACGCGCAGGTCCTCGGGTTTCAACTCGATCCTGATCTCGTCGTCGATCATGGGGTACGCAAATACGGAAGCAAACGAGGTATGGCGGCGCGCGTTTGCATCGAACGGTGAGATCCGCACGAGCCGATGCACTCCGATCTCGGACGTGAGCAGGCCGTACGCGTTCTCGCCTTCGATCTCGACCGTAGCCGACTTGATCCCCGCGCCTTCCCCTTCGAGCTGGTCCGTAATCGTCGCCCTGAAGCCGTTGCGCTCGGTCCAGCGCAGGTACATGCGCAGAAGCATCTCGGCCCAGTCCTGGCTCTCGGTGCCGCCCGCTCCCGGGTGAATGGTCACGATAGCGGAGCGGTGATCGTTCTCACCGGACAGCAGCATCGCAGTCTCGAGTTCCTCGAGCGTGGAGGAGAGCCCGCGCAGCTCGTGTTCGATTTCAGCCGCGACGTTCTCCCCTTCCCGCTGGAGTTCGAAAAGCGTGTCCAGATCGGATATCAGGCCGGCGATGCGGGAATCGTTCTGCACGGCCTCTTCGAGCCGCTTCCGCTCCTGCATCACCTTCTGGCTTTTTTCGGGATCGTTCCAGAAATCCGGGGAGCTGATGATGTCTTCAGTAGCGCTGAGCTGCGCCTGCTTGGCGGGAGCGTCAAAGATAGCTCCGCACAGCTTCCGATTGCTGGCGGAGCGACGAGTACTCCCGTTCGAGTTCGTCGAAGGTCATACGAAAATCAGTGTAGCAGCGGCCTGCGCCCGACGAAGATTAACGTGCCGCCTCTCGATCCCGATGCGGCAGCGTTACGCTGAAGCTTCCTCTGTGCTCGACCTGTTTCTCTGCCATTCCCGCGTCGATCGAGACAAGGCGCACACAGTTGCGGAACGTCTCGAGCGAAGCGCGGAGGCGACCGTGTGGCTCGAAGAGTGCGGTGCTGGCGCCCGGGAGACAATCGCCACCGCATGGGAGGGCGGTGTCGGCTCGGCCGCGATCATCCTCATGCTCTCGCCCGATGCGGTTCCCGAGCGCACGAACCGCGATGCCTGGAAGGCGCTTCTCGATCACGTTGAAAACAATACCTCTCCGCCCGTCGCGGCCGTCCTCACTACGGATTGCGCTTTTCCGCGGCTTCTCGAGCGGACACACTTCTATCGGTGGTCGGACCAGGCGCAGCAATTGCTGCGCGCGGTCGAGCGCTGGGTGCTCAGTCTTCGCACGGCAACAGAGCGATCCAGGTTCTCGCCGGCGCCACTGCGCTGGTTCGAGGATCGCGAAACCGAGCTCGAAAACCTCTGGACCACACTCGTAGACGACGCCAGCACGGTTGCTCTGGTCAATGAGCGCCCGGGAAGTGGAAAGACGAGCCTCGCGCAGCAGTTCGCCCGCGCCGCAGCTGCACACTTCCGAGACGCCATTCGTATCGATTGCACCGGTCGCACGGTTATATCGGTCGCGTCTGAGACTGCTGCCCACCTCGGAATCACCCTGCAGGACTCGCTGGAACATGCCCTGGAGCGCGTCGATACAGTCGCGCGAGAGCACCGGCTGCTCCTTGTCTTCGACAATGTCACAGGGCCGCTGCCGCTGCGAGACCGCCGCGGCGGCAGAGCTTCCGTCCTGATCACTACGCGTGAACAGGCGGTTGTGCCGCCCGATCACGCTGTTCTCATGCGTATCGAATCAATTGCTGTCCCTGCGCCGGAGCCGCCGCGGGACTCGGACGACCTGCGGCTATGGCATGCGATGCACGCTTGTCGCATTCACGATTTCTCGCTCGCGCTCGCTGCGCGCATCGGCGGTGCAAGCATGGCTGCGGCGATTGAAAGCTGCGAACGCCTCGTCCGCGGCCGGTGCGTCGACCCGTGCGACTGCGCCCGTGGTACCTTCCGGCTCAGCGCGCAGGCGATCGCGGCAGCGGATCTAGATGCCGGCGAGCTTTATACGCTCCGCCGCCAGCATGCCGAGGAGATCGCAGCCGTCTTCGCGGCCTGGACCCGGAATCCTGGCCTCTGCTCGGAGTTTCTCCCTGAGGCTGAGAGCGCGTTCGCATGGGCATCGCTCGCGGACTGGCATCTCGCCACACGCATAGCCCGAACCGCTGCGACGTACCTGAAGGCCGGAGGACAATCATTTGCCGCCGCCGAGTGGTATCGGGAGCTCCTCGCGGCCGCAAAAACCGCCGGCGATGATCAGGCTGCTGACGACTGCTTGTGGGAACTTTCCTGGCTGGAAACCGGGACCGGCGAGATCCGCCGGCCTGTGTCCGCGGGCGCCCAGTTATCATTCGGGTTCTGAATCAGCGGTGCGTTCCGATCCACGTCCCGAAATCCGGGTACCTCGTCCATGCCACTCTGAACTCCGCCGCACAGACCTGAGCTTCCGAGTCGTCGCCGGGCCGGTAATAAGACGGCGCGCTCTGAGGAAATGGCCGTGCGCCCGAAATGTAAGCTTCGACGAAGCGGTTCACCTTCCGGGCACGTACGAGTGCGGTATCAGCCTCGCGGACTTTACCGGCGAGCCAGCGCTCCAGAACTCGTGCCCACGCGAAAATTCCCGAATGCCTCTCTTCCTGGCTGTGATGCGCGAGGACCCGGCCGGCACTGCCCAGGTTGCCCGTCGCAAGATATAACGCCAGCAGCGAATAACGCACGCCCTGATTGTCGTGCGGGTTCAACTCGAGCACGCGCTCCAGCGTTGCAATCGCCTCATCCAGTTTGTCCGTCTCGATAAGCAGCTCCGCGAGATGCTGCTTCGCGCGCATATAAGGCCGCGTGGCTATCTCGCTCCAGAAGTGGCCTTTGTGCTTGTCGAAGAATGAGGGTCCCAGGTTGCGCTCGGCCTTGTCCACCACTTCGCGCATGAGCGCGAGGCGGTTGTCCGGCTGCATCGGCAATATGGAGACCATCAGGCGTTGCGCATCGGTGCAATCGGGGTCCAGTTTGAGCGCTTCGTCAATCAGTCTCAGCGCTTCCACGTAGTCATCGGTCTCGAGGGCGTCGTAGGCCAGCTCCTGAGCGCGCCATTTCGGATCGTCTCGATTCCACGACTGGGCGAGTTCTGTGAGCCGGCCGCCCGCCGTTAACTCTGCGAGGCGCTCGTTAATTTCATCGATGCTGTCGAATTTTTGTCCAGCCAGAAGCGTCTGGATCTCGCGCATCGCGCGTTCCGCAGCGAACGGGCGTGCCCCGAGGGGATCCGGATGGGGTTCCCGCTCGCCGGGCGAGTCGGCGCGCTGCGCGTGCTTCTCGCGCCGGATGCGCTCACGGCGCATTCTGGCCTTCTGAAGTTCTCTCCGGCTCCGCTGCATTGACTGGCAGTATACCGGGTGCCGTGTCAGGACACCAGGCCCGGGTCACAGCGCACCGGGAAGTTCAGAGATCGGGCAATGAAGCACAGCTCGTGCGCGCGCTCGTGCAGCGCGTGCAGCTCCGGAGCGCGAGAGAGATCCGCGAGCGCTATCCGCGGCCGGATCGTGATCTGCACAAACTCGCCCGAGCCGTCCGCGTTCTCGCGCATGATGCCGGTTGTGTTGTCGGAATACGAGTTCACGATGATGCCCGCATCCGCGCACAGGTGCAGCACCCATAGCATATGGCAGCCCGCCACCGCCGCGAGCAGCAGCTCTTCGGGACTGTATTTCGCGGGATCGCCGCGAAACACCGGATCGGACGAGCACTCGATCGGCCGCGCCTTGCCGGCAGCGCTGATCTCG
>DASSSG010000324.1:0-3310 GCA_035708545.1 Bryobacteraceae bacterium
GGACACGCCGCGTACGCATTCGTGAAGCGCATGCCCTGCGATGCCAGGCGATCGATTTGCGGAGTTTCGTAGAAGTCGCTGCCGTAGCAGCCGACGTCTTTCCAGCCGAGGTCGTCCATCAGGATGAACAGGAAGTTCGGCTTTGACTCCGCGGCCATAAGCGGCCGACCCAGAGCCGCCGCGCCGAGGCTCTGAACGAAACTCCTGCGAGACAGCGGATTCATATGCGCTCCATATCAGAACGCGAACTTCAGACCGAACTGGAGGCTGCGGCCGGGGCGCGCGTCATTGATGACTCCAAAACCTGGCGCACCGAGAGCCCGGCCCGGCTCCTCGAAATTCGCGTGATTCAACACATTGAAAGCCTCAAACCGGAACTGCACGTTGTATGTCTCGCCGAACCTGTGATTCTTCAGCAGCGACGAGTCGAGATTGAACAACCCGGGACCCGTAAGCAGCGCCCGCCCCGCGTTGCCGAACGTGTTCGGCGGCGGCGCGACCACGGCTGACGTATCGAACCAGCGGGCGATCGTACGCTCGGATGCCGGCAACGCCGGGTCGCGCAGCACGTTGACGCGCTGCGAGCCGGGGTTGAAGGCATTGGTCGTGTTCTGCTGCGTTACGAGTCCGACCGGGCTTCCCGACTGCCGGATCAAAATGGCGCCCACATTCCATCCACCGAGAAATGCGGCGATGCCCTGGGACAACCAGCGGCGACCCTTTCCGATCGGCAGCTCATAAACCGAACTCCATACGAAGCGGTGCCGGACATCGTTTCCCGACAGCGCCTTTTCCGCACGGCGATTATAGAGGTCCTGAGTTCCGCCGCCAACCGTGCCCGCTTCCTGGGAGGCGGTCACATCGTCGATGAACTTCGAGAACGTGTAGTTGCCGAGCAGGTTCAGCCCGTGCGAGAACCGTTTTTCAAGCTTCAGGTTCAGCGCGTGATAGCTCGAGTTCCCCCACATCGGCGCGATCAGTGTCACGTTCCCGAACTGCGGGAACGGACGCCGCACCTGCGCGTTACCGGGGCCCATGCGGTCGTGCGGGACCTGATTAATGCTCGTATCAGGTCCGTTCAGCTTATGACCGACGTTGCCGAGGTACGTGACTTCGACGACGGTGTCCCACCCGGGTTCGTGCTGAACGCCGAAGTTCCATTGCTGTGAGTAACCGAGAGCGCGATCGCGGCCGATGAACTCAGGCGAAAAAACGACACGCTCGCCGGCGCGGACCGCGCCGAAGCCCGGCCCGGGTTCGGCGCGCATCGTAGACGGAAATCCTTCCCGCAGCAGGAACGGCGGGGTGATTCCGTTGTCCGGGCTGGCAAACGAGCCGCTCGTCTCGAACCCCGCGCTGGCGGTATTTGACCCGGGCTGCGGGGGTCCGTAGAAGATCCCGTAGGCACTCCGGATGACCGTCCGTGTCAGCCGGGACGGCTTCCATGCAAGACCGAGGCGCGGCATGATGTTGTTGTAGTCGCCGTTGTAGAGCGTTCTGCCGGCGCCGTTTCTGCCTGCGAACACAACGACTCCATGCGTTCCCGAAACGGGGTTGATGGCAAACGCGTCGAACCCGTTCTGCCGGTCACTGGCGTCTGCTCGGGGCGTGTGGGTCTCCCAGCGTGCGCCGAGATTTACGGTCAGGCTCGCGGTTGCTTTCCAGTCCTCCTGCACGAACAACGCGAAGTACTTCGCGCGGCGGTCGAGAAGGTCGGTATCGCGAATGCTGCCCGAATTCGGCACGCCGAGCAGCAGGCTCGCGAGGGCGTTTCCGGTGCTGGCGTTCCCCGGCAGCGCTGTGGACAGAGGACTGAATGCAAGCATGCCGGAAATCTGCGAATCAAGGTCGTCCACGTTGCGGGCAAGCCGAACTTCGCCTCCGAACCTGATCGAATGCTTACCGCGGAACCAGGCTGCGGCGTCAACCAGGTGAGTGTCATGGATGGGTATCTGAGTGCGCTCCTGCGTGTTCGGGCCCAGACTGGCGTAGCCGGCCGGATTCACCCGTGGAAACGCACGCTCCGACACGCCCCTCAGGCCCAGCTTCGCAGGCCAGCCCTGGCCGAGGCCGAGCGACATATTGTGAAACCTCCGGGGTTGCCAGTTGAAACGGAAGTCGTTGATGAAAGCCGGAGTGAAGTGGTGAATCTCGTTCACCAGCAGGCTGTAGGCGCGCCGATCCGATACCGATCCGAAGGGGTCGGCTGCGGGCTCGCTGAAAACCGCCGAGTCTGAAGTCGGGAAATCGTGCAGGATCAGCCGGCCGGAGATCCGATCGCGATCGCTCAGGATGTGATCGACCTTTGTGGTCCATGTCGTCAGGTTCAGGGCCTAGACGTTATTGCCGACGAAGTTGTTCGCGCCGGCGAGGTTTGTGGCCGGCCGATTCGGCAGCGGATACAGATCCGCGAGCCTGCGGCCGACGGGATCGATTCTCTCGGCGGGGATTCTGTTGCCCGCGAAAGGCGCGCGGATAGTGCGGCTCGGGTTTGCCGGATCGGCGCGCGCACTGTCCGGATCGTAAATACGAACCAGAGCGCCGGCCGGGTCGAGCGTCTCGGAAAAGTCACCCGCGCGCTGCAGCGCCGTCGGGACGGTAAGCAGACGCGTGTTGCCGATACGCTGCCGCTGCCATTCGTTCGACGTAAAGAAGAAGGTCCGGTTGCGAATGATGGCGCCGCCGGCGGACAGGCCGAACACGTTCCAGCGCAGGGGCGCCTTCTCCGCCGCGAAGAAGGTCCGCGCATCCAGCTTGTCGTTACGGAAGAACTCATACAGGCTGCCAGTGAACCTGTTCGCGCCCGACCGTGTCGATATGGTCACCACACCCGAGGTGCTGTTGCCGAACTCGGCCGAGTAGGCGTTTTGCTGAACGCGGATTTCCTGCACCGATTCCACGGGTGGATTGAAAAGTGCCTGCGGATTCTCGAGTGCGATATTGGATGAGTTCACGCCGTCGATCATCCACTGTTGCTGATCGCCGCGGCCGCCGGCGATCGCGACCCGGGGCCGTATCACGTCGCCTCGGATAAACACCGCGTTGCCCATGAGCCCCAGCAGCTCGCCGACGCGGCGCCCGTTCAGTGGCATGTCCACGATGGTCTTGTTCTCAATGAACTGGTCGATGGTAGACGACTCGGACTGGAGCAGCGGAGCGGTCCCGCTGACGCTCACGGTTTCCGCAACCTGGCCGAGCTGCAGGGCGATGTCGACGCGCACGGCGCGCCCGATCTCGATGACGATGCCGGTTCGCGTATAAGGACGAAACGACTGCCCTTCGGCGGTGAGACGGTAGCGGCCGGACGGCA
>DASSSG010000325.1:0-8104 GCA_035708545.1 Bryobacteraceae bacterium
CACATTTCTGCATCCGGGGCAGAACAGCCTCGTGCTGCGGATATCAGATGATGGTACGGACCGTACCATGTGGATCTCGTCCGATGGCAGGAACTTCGTGCGCGTGATGACCGAGAGCCGAACCCAGCATATTGTGGCCGATCAAGCGGGGTTCTACTGCGCAGCCGCCGACACAAGAAACTGTGCTCTGACGATTCTGTCATGGCAGGAGGGCGCCTGACATGACAAGAATTCTTTCGTTACTGGCGGGCGGCGCGATGCTGGCCGGCGCCACCCCGCCGCCATCGGATATCCGCGTGCTCGGCGTGACGTCCACACAGGCGGTCGTCGCCTATGCTGCGCCGGTCCCGCAGCCGTGCACAATCGCAGTCAGCGAAGGCGACGTGGTTTCGAGGCTGGTCCACGACGTCAATCCTGCCCTGTTCAGCGGCGCCGACCGTGATGACCGTGCCGGTTCCATCATCACGGGCCGTAATCGAATCGTGGTGATCGGCAAGCGCGCCGCCGAAACGGCCAGCGATGGCAGGCGCTATTCACGCGCGCTGAAAGCCTACACGCGACACACGCTTCGCATCACCTGTGGCGCTGATGGCGTCTCACCGCCAGTTTCGTTCAGAACCGCGAACATCGCGACCGGAAACTCCTACTACGATGTTCCCTTCGATCGCGCCCGGCCTGGCGAGTACGCGTTCCCGACGATCGATTTTCTCGATAAAACGAAGGCCTATGTGGACCCGTTCACGGGAGTCGAACTCCGCCGCTTCAGCGGCCCACGTGAAATCGCCCCGTACACCGATCAGAAGACTTTCAGTGCCATCTATGATTTGGGCAGCGGATGGACGGGCGCCACGAATTCCTATAACGGCGCTGCGATTACCTCCCGGGCTCCGGGTGTTTGGGCCTATTTCCGCAGCGGCGACCCTCTCGCGTATCCGTACGCGCAGCTCGACTTCGTGCAGATGAAGTTCACCGCACGAGCGGTCGGCGCGCCTCAGGACATTGAAGTGTGCGTGACTATTGACGGGAAGACTTGTGCCTCGCGCATCGCCCGCGTATCTCTGGGCACTTCGTCGACGACCTACACTGTCGGCGATCAGGTGCCTGTGGTCGAGTTCTGGCGCAGCGGCGTTCCCTCGCTTCCATTCCGAATGCAGGATGTTCGCAAAACGACCGGAACCCTGGCGAAGGCCGGTGCGGTGCTGACCTGGACGGGCGGCGCCGATTTGTTCAACGTGAACTGGAGGGATGCCTCGCAGATCACGCTCGGCAGCACCGAGTGCCGTATCGCGTCTGTTACCAGCGACAAGCAGATCGCGGTGGCAGATCCGGCGTGTGCTGAAGACGGCAATCACTCCTGGAGCGCCGTCAATTTCGGGTTCCTTGTGCGCCGCGCTGCCACCGGAACCGCTGAAGTCACGATTTCCAATGCGGCCTGGGTGCTGGGTTCCTCCGCTTTGGTGTACGGCTCGAGCTCCGGAGCTTTCGACGTGTGCCAGCCGATCGAAGTGCAGGGACCGACCGGTCCGGGTTATTATTGCACCGCCGTCAGCACTGCGATGCAGTACGGCGGCGGTACACCCCTTTATTGGGTGGGTGTCGACGGGACCGTGAATCCCCTGGGTCTGCTGATCGAAACACTTCCCGAAGTCGCCGGAAACGCACCGTGCTTCGGACTGTCAACGGCATGGGACTCGACCGTGCCGGGCAAGCTGTGGTGCATCGGCGCAGGGGTATCCGGGGACCAGGTCATTTATACGGGAACGTGGGTGGGTCCGAAAACTCCACAGCCCATCCCTGCTATCGAAACTCCCGTTGGTCTGCCCAACATGCGCTGGACGCTCGAAGCTCAGGGTCTCAAGGCAATGGTCACTGCGTTCGACGACCGCTACCGTTCGTTTCAATCCAGCACCGACTGGATTCTGATCGGCCGCTCGAAAGACAATCTCATTTTCTCGCAGTATCAGTTATATCAGGACTCTGTTGCCTGGCTGGCGGTGTGGAACACAAAGTCGAAGACGATCATTGCCGCAACCGCGACCTATAACGGGGACGCCATGGCGGCGAATCGGTGGATGGTAGATCATGCCGTGTTCCCCGCCGGCGACATTCCCGCATTCATGGTGCACTCCAACGCCGGCATTCTGCCCTATCAGGCAACTATCGAGTCGGGTACGCTCGGCGAGGCGCCGTGGGAGGCGTGTCCGGCCAACAACGTGGATCCCGGTCTGAGTGGGAAAGCCGAATGCACAACCGTGGTCGTGTCATCGACGACTCCGGCGAATCCGGCGGACGGGTCGACGCTGTTTGGCCAGTCCTGGCTGATCGGAGATTATGCCGTTGTAATGCGCGAGGCAGGAAGCGGCTGGGCGCAGGACGGCGAGCAGGTCCGCATCCTCGCGATCGACGGAAATGCGCTTACGCTGCAGCGCTGGCCCACGCCGCGCCGGAGCTTCGGCGCCAAATTCGCCCACACGGGCCGCCTTGCGCTCGCCGCCGTAGGCAGCGCCTGGAGTCAGTTCTGGTGGAACTACGAAGCCGATCCGCACGGAATCGGTATCAGGACGCCCTATGGCAATACCGTCATGGATGATCCGCAGGCTCACGATTGTCATCAGGTGTACATGACCGGCGTGTACCTCGTCGGCTGCGTAAAATTCGCATACTTCAACGGCACCGTCATCAAGACAGGTTCCTACCCTGAGTTTCTGACCCAGGCAGACTCCGACATCCGGCTCTCGGGCTATCTCAACCAGAAATTTGCCGGGCAGTTGCCGCGCGTGAGCGGCTTTGAGGCTCACCCCAGCCGGCAGCACTACAACGCTCCGCCCTCCGAGATTCCGGTGAGCCTCGATAATTCGCCGTATCACGGCAGCTCGGTTTACCAGCCGTTCCTGTCGAAGGTCAACGGCACAGAATTCATTTACCGGTTTGCAGCCGAAGGCGCAGTCGATTTTGACGACAAGCGCCTGCCGCTCGTCGTCACTTCGGGTCCCTGGGTTCTGGTCGACGTGAGCCCGCAGCGACTCACCGACTCCGCGAGCGATCACTACAGGTATTGCCGGGCACGATCGGCAGGCGAGTGCTGGCCGGACTCACGGCCGGGCGATCTGTATGCGAATATCCCATTCGCATCGCAGCCAAACTGCTACCCAACGCGTTTCGCGCCAAATATGGAGACGCGCGACTTTTGCGTCACGAACGGGATGTCAGCGCTGCAGCGCTTCGTTCAGTTCAGCAGCGTGCGGAACGATCCCGAGGGAAATCTCACGCGTGCCCTCACTAGTGGATTCTCACCGTATAAGACCGAGTCCATCTACTGGAACTCGCGCTACATTCCGGATGGGTCGGCAGCCTTCTTCGTCGTGCAGAACCTCAATCTGGCAAGGCCGGAGGTGATGCTGGTGAAGCTGCCTCCGTTTCCTCCCGACGAACAAATTAACCGGACGAGCTTCATACCTGTGACCGTCGAGTTCGAAGTTCCCAAAGGACGTCACATCACGAATGTTGTCGCCGATTTCGGCTACGCTGAGAACGGACCCTCGGGCAGCTTCTTCTGCACCGGCCGGCAGGAGCCCTGCATCGCCGCCGCTGCATCGGTCAATGAAACCAATCCGTTTTATTTTGCCAGTGACGGCGCGGGGCGAGTGGAGTCCGGTATTGAGGGGCTGCCGTGCACGACGAAGTGCTCAATCGCAATTCCCGCGATTTCCGGGCGGGTGCTCTACTATCGTGTTCGCTATCGCAACGCCGAGAATGCAACGGTCGATAGCGAGCCGCTGCGTGTAGTGATCGTTCCCTGACAGTCGGCCGAGACAGGGACAATTGCCGGAGCATTTCGACGCGCAGGCACCTGCCGCAGCATATCCGGCAACGGGACGCAGCTCGCAGCCCGTTGCCGGAACTCTCGAGCGCAGGATGTGGTTAGCTGAATTCTGAACAACACTGGCACGGAAGTTACGACAAACGCCAGGAGTATTGCCCTGAACCCTCTCGCGAACAAATCATTCAACTGCTACTGACTCGATATCGATTTCGATGTAAGCCCGACGCGTTCCACCAGAGCTCGAAACCGCAGCTCGGCGCGAAGATGGTCGAATCTCGGATCCACGTTGAGCGCGGTCAGGAAAAACGACCGGTCATCGTAAGCCTTCTCGAGCCACGCCAGAGCCTCGGCTTTGTCTCCGAGACCTGCATTGATCACCCAAATATCGAACGCTGAGACGTAGCGCGTGTCCGAGAGTTCCTGCAGCTGGGTTCAGAATCTTCCGTGCTTCTCGCCTGCTGCCCGAGACCGCGCAGACGTGGCCCAAATCGGCCGTGTTCGTCATCCTGACATAATCGCCAGGCGTGCCGATGAGTTTCCGCAAGGCTGCGATCGCCTCCGGGTACATTCTCCTTTGCTCATAGACTAATCCGATCTCGCGAAGCGCCTGCGAAAAGCTCGGCTCCATATCGAGCACCTTCCGATATTGTTTCCACGGGTGCTGTGGGCATACTTTCCCGTTTGTTATCATAGATATTTGCGATCCTCGAAGCTCATCGCGGCCATGTCTGCCGCCCTCCTGATCGCGGGCGCCGGCCCGCTCGAAGCAAAGACCCGCCGTGCCAGCTCCGCTCACCGAGCCAAAGCCCATCGCGGGAAAACCGCTCGTTTGCATCGGCCGGCCCGTGCCGCGCGGCAAGCAGCTCCAACCGCTGAAAGGTATAAGCAAATCCAGCAGGTACTTACTGATAAGGGCTACTATGCCGGCCCGGTTAACGGCGTGTGGGGAGCGGAGTCGGTCGAGGCGCTGAAGCGCTTTCAGGCTGACCAGAAGCTCACACCTGATGGCAAACTCGGTGCGCTGTCGCTGATTGCGCTCGGGCTGGGTCCGAACCGGACTGCGGTTGCGGATGCTGCTGCGGCGCGTCCGGCGGCCGAACCGCCCGTCGGCCCCTGATATCGCTGCATCGACAACCGCGTCCTGAGCGCGCGCGTCCCTTACGACATGATCATCGGCGTTCCTAAAGAGGTCAAAGACCATGAGACCCGCGTGGGACTCATCCCCGCCGGAGCCGCCGCCCTTGTCGAGGCCGGACACCAGGTGCTTGTGCAGGCCGGGGCGGGCGCCGCGAGTTCCCTGCCCGATCACGAATACGCCGAAGCTGGCGCCAGGATTGTACCCACCGCCGCCGATGCCTGGAACAAGGCTGATCTCGTCGTCAAGGTCAAGGAGCCGCAACCGAGCGAGTACGCCCTTCTCCGGCCAGGCCTGGTCCTGTTCACATATCTGCATCTGGCGCCCCTGCCGGAGCTGACGCAGAAACTGATCGATGCGCGCGTGACCGCGATCGCCTACGAAACCATCCGTGAGCACGACGGATCGCTGCCGCTCCTCACGCCCATGAGCGAAGTGGCGGGCCGTATGGCCGTGCAGGTCGGCGCCCAATACCTCGAAGCGCCCAACGGGGGCCGCGGCATTCTGCTGGGCGGAATCCCGGGCGTGGCGCCCGCGAATGTCGTTATCATCGGCGGCGGTGTGGTGGGACACAACGCCGCCCGGATGGCGTGCGGGCTCGGCGCGCACGTCACGATTATTGACAGGAACCTCGAGCGCCTGAGGCAGCTCGATGACATCTACAACAGTCAGGTAGTGACGCTCGCCTCTAACCTGATCACAATCCGGGAATCGCTTCGTCATGCGGACCTGGTGATCGGAGCGGTATTGATCCCCGGCGCGGCGGCGCCCAGGGTGATCCGGCGCGACATGATCCGGATCATGAAGCCGGGATCGGTACTGGTCGATGTCGCTATCGATCAGGGGGGATGCGCGGACACGTCACGCCCGACGACGCACACCGATCCGGTGTACTGGGTCGACAGTGTTCTGCACTATTGCGTGTCGAACATGCCCGCCGCCGTGCCGCACACATCCACCTTCGGCCTCACGAATGCGACTTTCCCCTATCTGCTGCAACTCGCTAACAAGGGGCTTGGCCGAGCTTGCGAGGAGAATCCTGCGATTTGTGAGGGTGTAAACACGTACGCAGGGCAGGTCGTGTATCCAGCGGTCGCGGAATCGCAGGGACGCGAGTGGCGTGAGCTCAGCGCGGTGATGTAGCGCCGCGTGTATAGCGGCCCATCAACTGCGCCTCGGCAAGGACACGTCCGGAGCTGATCGCGCGATCCACGTCGTCGCGGCCGACACCTGACCGCAACCCGAGCTTTCGTTCGAACGCGTACAGCCGGAAATAATACCGGTGCGTGCCGCCTGGCGGGCACGGGCCGCCGTAGCCGAGCTTGCCGAAGCCGTTTCGTCCCTGCCGGCCGCCGCCCGCCTCCGCCCCCGCAATGCCGGTGCCTTCCGTAAGGCCATGCTCTGTTGCCGGGACATCGAAGAGCACCCAATGGACGAACACCCCGCGGGGCGCGTCGGGATCGTCCACGATGAGCGCGAGCGCTGCCGCGTTCGCCGGCACGTCGGCCCATTCGAGCGGCGGAGAAACATTCTCCCCGTCACACGTATACTTCGGCGGAATCGCCTCGCCTTCTCTGAATGCGGAACTGAAGAGCTTCATCTGACGCTGTTCTATCGTACAGCGTCCGAGCCGGCTCCGGTCAGGACTTCTCGCGCGTCAGCGTCATCTTTCCGCTGATTGGCGGCGCTTCCGGACCTTCGGCGCTGAGCTCACCGGTAAGCTTCTCGCCTTCCAGCTTGAGGCGCAGGACCATTTTCGCGTCGCGCTCCGGGTGTTTGGCTTCGATGTACAGCGCATTATCCTCGATGCTGCCTTTCGTGATTGTCATACGCTTGTCCACGTTCGGCCCGACTGTGCCGGTAATCACGTTGCCTTCCTGTTTCAAGACAAGGTAAGCGCTGTCGTCGTGCGTCTCGTCACCCTTTTTCATTTGCATGGGTCCCGACCAGGTGCCCGTAACATCGGCCGCCAAAGTGAGCGCCGAAAACAGAACCGCCATCCCCAGTACTCTTCGCAGCATTAATGGTCCCTCCACAGATTCAACGATCGGCGAGCGCGATTGTTAACACCCGTGATGGGTGATAATCTCACTCCTGAACCCTGTACGAAAGTGAAATGCGCCGCGTTCTGGTTTTCACCGTTAGCCTGTGTTTCGCCGCCGCGCTCGATGCCCGCACACGCGCCCGCGATCTCGGCGTCCCGTTTACCGGCACTCCCGGCCCGCTCAACGCGATCACCGACATAGCCGGCCTGAAAGTGGGCCACACAACTCTGATTCGCGGTGATGGCGCGCTGCGCGTCGGCGAGGGGCCGGTACGTACCGGTGTGACGGTGATTCTGCCCAGAGCGAACGATCCCGCCGATCCCGTTTTCGCCGGCTGGTTCTCCCTGAACGGAAACGGCGAGATGACCGGAACCACATGGGTCGAGGAATCCGGTCTGATGGAAGGCCCGTTCGCGATCACAAATACCCATAGTGTGGGTGTGGTTCGCGACGCTTTAATCGACTGGCTCGTCAACCGGCGCGCTATGCAGCAGCCGTTCGCCCTGCCGGTAGTGGCCGAAACCTATGACGGGTATCTCAACGACATCAACGGCTTTCACGTGAAACCAGAGCACGTTCGCGAGGCGCTTGACCGTGCCGCTTCGGGCGAGGTCCCGGAAGGAAATGTCGGAGGCGGCACGGGGATGAACTGCTACGGCTTCAAAGGCGGTATCGGGACTTCTTCGCGCAGGCTGCCGCCGCCGGCCGGCGCGTACACCGTGGGTGTGCTGGTTCAGGCGAACTTCGGACGCCGCGACCAGCTCATGATCGCGGGTGTGCCGGTCGGTCGTGAGATTGGCTGCGATCGCGTGCCGTGCCTCGCGCGGGCGCCCGCGGCGCCTGCGAGTTCGGCCGGCCGTGATGGATCGATTATCGTGGCGCTTGCTACCGACGCGCCATTACTCCCGCAGCAGCTGAAGCGGCTTGCGCGCCGCGTGTCCCTCGGCATCGCGCGCACCGGCGCAACCTCGGGCAATTCCTCGGGCGACATCTTCATCGCACTTTCGACGGCGAATGCAGGCGCAGGCCGGGCGACGGACGCCGCCAAAGTTACCATGCTGCCCAACGCGCGCATGGACCCGCTGTTCGATGCGGCTGTAC
>DASSSG010000326.1:0-8419 GCA_035708545.1 Bryobacteraceae bacterium
GGGTGTCGAATACGTGTGGGTCATCGACCCGCAGACGCGCAGGGGATGGATTCACTCCCGAACCGCGCCCATCCGCGAAGTCGCCGACGGCATACTGCGCGCCGGCCCGATCGAGCTGCCCATGTCCGAGCTGTTTGACAATTGACGATTCACCGGCGAGTCCTTCCAAAGATCCTCACAGCGCCTGAATGCAACGGCCAGCTTGCCAGTCCCGGGGTGTGAGCCCAGGCTCGTCATCGAGGATGGCATCCGACATATGTGGTCTTAAGGATTCAGTATCCTGGTCCAGCGGTGACACAATGACAAGCATGAGCGCAACCACGCTCGTCAGTGTGGAAGAGTATCTCGCGACCCATTACGAGCCCGACTGCGACTACGTGGACGGCGTGGTCGAGGAAAGGAACGTGGGAGAGAAAGATCACAGCAAGCTACAGGGTGCGTTGTTCGCATGGCTGTATGAGCGGCGCCGGCAACTCGGCATCTTTGTTGTCGTCGAACAGCGCCTGCAGGTGTCGCCGCGGCGGTACCGCGTTCCGGATGTCTGTGTCGTGCTCGGCCGCGAACCGGACGAGCAGGTTTTCACGGCCGCTCCGTTCCTCTGCGTCGAAGTTCTTTCCCCCGAAGACAGGGCTCTCCGCATGGAGGCTCGCATCGCCGACTATTTCACAATGGGTGTCGAATACGTGTGGGTCATCGACCCGCAGACGCGCAGGGGATGGATTCACTCCCGAACCGCGCCCATCCGCGAAGTCGCCGACGGCATACTGCGCGCCGGCCCGATCGAGCTGCCCATGTCCGAGCTGTTTGAGGAGTGAGCCGTTCAATCTACAGGGCTGTGTGCTGCGATAATCGCTGGAGATCAGAGGTGACAAGATGACATTTCCCCGGCCTTTTTCCCGCTCCTCCGCTCTCGCGGCGATGCTCCTCGCGACCGTGGCTGTGGCGCAAACGCCACAGCCTGCGCGCCAGCCCGATGTTCCATACGTCCCGACGACCGAAGGGGCGGTGCAGGAGATGCTGAAACTCGCGGAAGTGAAGAAGACCGACGTGGTTTATGATCTCGGCTGCGGTGATGGACGGATTGTCATAGCAGCGGCGAAGAACTACGGCGCGCGCGGGGTCGGGATCGACATCAATCCCGTCCGCATCGCAGAGGCAAAAGAGAACGCGAAGAAGGCCGGCGTCGAGCATCTCGTCCGCTTCGAGGAGAACGATCTGTTCAAGGCCGATTTCCACGACGCAACTGTGGTCACGCTGTTTCTGTTGCCGTCCATCAATCTCAAGCTCCGTCCGAGACTGCTCGAACACCTGAAGCCAGGCACGCGAATCGTTTCCAACACCTTCGATATGGGTGACTGGAAGGCCGACAGGGAGGCAACACTCGACGACTCAGACAGCGAGGACGGCTATCTGAGCCACAAATTCTTCCTGTGGACGATCCCACAGCGCAGCGGCAAGTAACGGCGCTGCGAGGGTCGCTTTTCCGAAGCTGATGTACGAGCAGCCGAAGCGACCGCTGGACCAATGGCAGCTTATTTCAGTTCGTTCATAGATGCCGGGAGCGCTCGTGCAGTCTGGCGCCAGGCGACAAGAAAGGCAACGCAAAACACCAGATCGGCCCACGCCCACGGCATCCAGAGGTCTGGTATCCCGCCATGCAGCTCATGCCAGAATGCGATTCCGCAGTAGGCGGCCTTCAGCGCCGCGCCGTATAACATCAGGTCGCGATGGCCACCTGGGTCGCGCGCCACCTGCAGAAACATGACACCGAAAATGATCAGCAGGAGGGCGGGAAACTGAATGTAGCCAGGGTGGTTCGGCGGAGTAATACCGAATCTGGCAAAGATCTGCGGGGCGAAAAGCAGGAATGCGAGCCCGAGCGCAGAATCATAGATTCCGGAAACGGCGAATACGACTTTGATCCAGGTTATGTTCACTGGCGCTCCGATCCCCCGGCGCGTTCACGATTCGCCCGCAACCGGGACAAGAACCGCAGGCGACGCTCGCGAATACACTCGTCCGAATACAGCGTCGCAGCGAGCATCCGAAAACCGGACTCCAGCTCCGCAACGCTCATACGGGCGGGCCGGAAGTTCACATCGAATAACGTGCACAGCTCCCACGCGTTATCGCGGAGGAGCCTGCCCTCGCGCTTCAGGCGGGCGTATAACGGCGTGCCGGGAAAGGCGGTCTGGATCGTGATCTGCACCTCATACAAGCCGCTGTCACGCACGAAACGGAGCACGTCATCGAAGCATTCAGGCCCGCTTCCATCGAGACCCAGAATGAAGCAGCCATTGACCGCGATTCCGCAGTTCTGAATGCGGTCGACGGCGGAAAGGTAGCGCGTGAGCTGCCGGGCTTTCCAGTTGGCTCTCTGCTCGATGCCGTCAAGAGCGGCCGGCGAGGCGGCCTCCAGACCGATCAGCACCTGCACGCACCCGCTGTCCCGCATCAAGGCCAGCAGTTCGGGATCGTCCGCCACCGACAGGTCGGTTTCCGTGAACCAGCGGATCTGTTCGGCGGCAAGGGCCCGCAGAAGCCGCTTTGAGTGGCTCTTGTTCACGAACGAATTGTCATCCGCGAACTCGATAAACGGGTTCGGCCATAGCTCCCGGATTCGACGAATCTCCGCAATCACCCTGTCTACCGGCTTGAGTTTGTACGAAGCCGACAGCAGCGGCGATGCGGCGCAGAAGTCGCAGGCCCAGGGGCAGCCCCGTTGCGTCTGAACCGTTATGCGGTTGTACTTGTGAGCATCGAGAAGCTCGTAACGCGGGACGGGACTGTCACTCAGATCGAAGCTGATGTGGCGGCCGTCGTAGACGCGGCGAAGCTGACCGGATTCGAGGTCCCGCAATACGGCAGGCCAGCCGATTTCACCTTCCCCGAGCACAGTCGCGTCCGCGTGACACAACGCTTCCCCGGGCAGCGCGGTGACGTGCAACCCCCCGAGAATGACTTTCGTTCCGCGGCTCCTGTACCGATCGGCCAGCGCATAAGCCTCTTTGATCTGAGCGGAGAAACTGGAGATCGCGACCGCGTCGAATTCACCGGGAAGGTCGTCTTGCTCCGGGAGCACCGGAACATCGAGATAACGGATGTCAAAGCGGTCCGGCGTGAGACCTGCAATCGTCAGCAGGCCGAGACTGGGCAGGGAGGCGACGGCTCGGCTTCGTTCCACGACACCGGGCAGCGTCAGCCCGAGCGCGTTCAGTTCCGGGTTCTGCGCCCGAATGCCACTCATGGCAATCAGGCCGACTTTCATTGCCTGGCTGCCCCGGCCAGCACCGCCATTACCGCAACCGCGGCCGCTGTTACCGGCAACGGAAAGAGATGACGAAGGCGTTTCCGCCAGGCCGTAAGAAAACAGCAGACCGGCATTGTGATCAGTGCGATCAGGAGGCAAAGCGAAGCCACCGCGGCATGCAGCGGCGGAAGATCGAACGCGGGCAACGACAGTGCGAACAGCACGTTCATGAATCCGAGGCCGAAAAACGAGATGTGTCCCAGGCGGATGAGCCGGCGTCTGTGACTGTAGTAGCCGCCGAGCCAGTCCTCGCGATGAAAAGACAGCCCGATGATCGCGCCTGAGAGAACGCCGCCGAGCATCGCAAGCCAGCCCGCGAGGAGGTTCGGCGGCTCAGTCATCATGCCGTTGCCCTGGGCCGAGGGTCCGATGACCGGATCGGTTTCATTGAAGGTCCAGTCTATCGAAGTGCGGCTCAGGGTTAGTAGCGGCGAGCCTCCGCGCGGCGAACAGGCCTCAGCGGCTCACGAGAAACACGGCCGTTTCCGCCAGCAGGTTAGCAAAGACGCGAGTGCGCCGTGATCCGCTGAGGAAGATCTGGCGTTCGAGCGTCCAGCCCTGTGCGCGCGCCAGCTCGATGAAGTCATGGATGGTCAGGAAGTGAATGTTCGGCGAGTCGTACCAGTCGTGCGGGAAGAGCTTCGTTTTCGGCGCGCGCCCGGTCCACAGGTGAGCGAGCCGCACGCTCCAGTGGCCGAAATTAGGGAAGGCGACAATGGCCCTGCGGCCGACGCGCAGCATATCGTTGAGTACGCGGAGCGGCTGCCGGACCTCCTGCAGCGTCTGGCTGAGAATGACGTAGTCGAAAGCATTGTCCGGGTAGTCGGCCAGGCCCTGATCGATGTCGCCCTGATAGACGGAAACGCCACGCGCGATGGCGCGCTGGACACGAGTCGCGACCACCTCGATGCCGCGCGCGTCCACGTGCTTGTTGCGCGCAAGCCACTCGAGCAGTTCGCCGTCGCCGCAGCCGAGGTCGAGCACGCTCGTGTTCGGCTGCACGAGGTCGCTGATGATGGCGTAGTCGCTGCGGCCGAGCACCTCGCGGACGAACGGCCCGATACGCGCTTCCGCCGCGGCAGCCATCAGCGGCTCAGCCTCTCGAAAGTGCTGGCGAGGAAGCCGCGGACCATTTCGGTCTGCTCCGCGACATCAACGAGAAACGCATCGTGCCCGTAATTCGAAGGCAGCTCACAGAACGCGACATCGCGGTTGCGGCCGCGGAGAGCGTTCACGATCTCGAGCGACTGGTATGTCGGGTAGAGCCAGTCCGACGTGAAGCTGATGACGAGAAAACGGGCGGTGGCGTGAGCGAGCGCGGAGGCGAGCGAGCCGTGGCCGTTAGTCAGGTCGAAGAGATCCATCGCCTTGGTGATGTAGAGGTATGAGTTCGCGTCGAAGCGGTCGACGAACTGGCTGCCCCGATACCGCAGATAGTTTTCGACCTCGAACACGCTTTCGAATCCGGCGCCCGCCTCACGCACGCGGCGGCCGAATTTCTCGCGCATCGAGTCGTCGCTCATGTAGGTGATGTGTCCGACCATGCGGGCCACAGCGAGGCCGCGCGCGGGCGGTTTCCTGGCATAGTAGTTGCCGTCGCACCAGTCGGGATCGGCCATGACGGCCTGGCGACCGACTTCATTGAACGCGATCTGCTGCGCGCTGTGCCGCGCCGTCGTGGCGATGGGGATCGCCGCCGCCACCGAGTCCGGATATGTGACCGCCCATTCGAGCACCTGCATGCCGCCCATCGAGCCGCCCGATACCGCGAGCAGGCGCCTGATACCGAGATGATCCATCAGCATCTTCTGCAGACGCACCATGTCAGCGATGGTGATCACGGGGAACGTCATCGCCCAGGGGCAGCCCGTTTCGGGGTTGATCGACGAAGGGCCCGTGGTCCCGCGGCAGCCGCCCAGCACGTTCGAGCAGATGACGAAGTATTTGTCAGTATCGAACGCCTTGCCGGGGCCGATCATGTTCTCCCACCAGCCGGGCTTGCCTTCGTGGCTGATTCCGGCGGCGTGTGCGTCGCCGGAGAACGCGTGCAATACGAGAATCGCGTTAGTGTGCGCGCCGTTCAGATTGCCGTAGGCCTCGTATGCGGCCGAAACCGGGGCAATCGTGATGCCGCTGTCCAGCGTGAGCGACGCGAACTCGACGAAGTGTGTTTCGACGACCATCGGCGCGAGCTAGGCGGTATGGGGAACCAGGTGGCACCGGGCTGCCAGAGAACGTGGCATCAGTGGCTATAAGCTCGTGCGTTGCTGCTGCTTCAGGACGTAATCGGTGCCGTATGGCGCGCGCTGATTGCGAGCAAGCATCGAGTTCGCTTCCGCGTCGTTGGTGAAACGTTCCGCGGCCGGATCCCACTTCAGCTCACGTCCGAGACGCATGGCCGTATGTGCCACCAGACATGCACTGCACGAGCGGTGTCCGGCTTCGGCAGGCGCGACCGGCTGCTGCCGGGTGCGAATGCTCGTAAGCCAGTCGAGATGGTGATCGTTCTGCGGGCTGGCGTGGAGGCGAATCTCGGTATCTTCGACGCCCGTACGAAGGATTCGCGGATCGTGAGCGTCGAGGGCGCGGTTGCGCGGTTGGCCTTCCGCTGGTTCGCCCGCGCGATAGCGGCCCCGCGTCACCCAGATCCAGCCGTCCTCGCCGACAAACCGCAGGCCGTTCGGGAATTTGTCACTGATATACATCACTGCGCCATTGGCGTATTGGCCTCTGACGAGATAGGAGCCGTGAACATCCCACAGACCGCGCTTCGGGAACTGCGCGTCGGCGACAACCGCGACGGGCCCGGAGTTCTCGGTATCCATCGCGACGTGAGCTGTATCGATGTGGTGCGCGCCCCAGCCGGTGATCATGCCGGCGCCGAACTGCTCGCAACGAAGCCATCCGGGGCGCGCATATCGCGCGCGTATGTCGTTCGTCTGCGGATGCACCCGATCTTCGGTGTACGGAACCAGGGGTGTGGAGCCGAGCCAGGCGTCGTAGTCGAAAGTCGCGGGAACCGGCATGGGCTTCTCGTTGCCGCCGGGCGGATCGTATGGCAGGCCGATAAAGATCTCCTTCACCTTGCCGATGCGGCCATTGCGGATGAGCTCACACGCGAGCCGGAACTGGAGCTCGGAGCGCTGCTGGCTGCCGAGCTGGAGGATGCGGCCCGTGCTCCTGATGGTGTCCGCCATCTGCCGCCCTTCGCGGATGGTGAGCGAAGCGGGCTTCTGCAGATAGATGTCTTTACCCGCGAGCGCGGCTTCTATCGCAGGCTGCGCGTGCCAGTGATCGGGCGTGCTGATGCAGACCGCATCGATACTCTTGTCGGCGAGCAGCTCGCGGTAATCCCGGTACGTCTTGATGCGCGCGTAGCCGTCGCTGCCGAAGCGCTTCGCGTAAGAGCTTTCAATCAGCTCCTTCGCGTCCGTCATGCGCACAGTGTCGAGATCCGAGACAGCGACAAAGCGCGCCACATTCGCGTGCCTCAGAACGCCCGGGAACTCCGACGCCCTTGCGATTCGCCCACATCCGATCTGTGCGACCTGGATGAGATTGCTCGGCGACGTCTGCCCGAACACCGCCGACGGAACGATGGCGGGAAATCCGGCGGCAACGGCTGTCTTTACGAAATCACGTCGTGATGCTTTCATTTCTTCACCTGCGTATCCATTGCCCAGAGAATGCCTCCGGTAATATGCTTGACCAGGATTGGATCGGAGTAGTGTTCCTTCCGGTGGCCGAGAGCCGTATAGAAACTACGGCCGCCGCTGGAGGTGTGCCACCACGCGAGCGGGAGTGCATCGCCGAAGCGATCGCCGGGATACTCCGCCTTCTTCGGGTCGTCCAGTTTCGATGGGTCTGTTACCAGCAGAGGATGAATTTCGGGATTGAAATTGTCGAGATAGTAGCACTCGTCTTCCCATTCGAAGCTCGGCGGGAGATCCATCGTCGCCGGGTGGGTGCGATCCTTCACGCGCACGACAAACTTCTGGAGCTTCGGATGGCGCGCAAACCTGCCGCCGAGCACAGACCAGAAATACGGCCAGCTCCGTTCTGATCCCGAGGCAGAGTGGATGCCGACGAAGCCTCCGCCAGCTCGCATGTAACTCCGGAACGCTTCGCGCTGGCTCTCGTTCCCGAATGCCTCGTTGTTGCTGTTCGAGAAGACGAGCGCCTTATACTGCTTCAGGTTCTCGACGGTGAATACGCGCGGGTCGTCGGATGCGTCCACGGCAAAGCCGTTCGCCGCGCCGATCCTGCGGATCGCTTCGACGCTGGTCGCAATGTTCTCGTGCACGTAGCCCTTCCCGTTTGCCGTGAAGTTCCTCGTGTACACGAGGACTTTGTGCTCAGCGGCGTGGCAGAGGCAGACGGAGCCCAGAAGGACGCCGAGGAGGCGGTGGTTCATAGATGAGACTTCTATTCAATGGTAGCGGACGCCTCAGCGGCTTTTGCCCCGCTTGAGGACAATCACTTTGACGCGCTGGCGGCCGAACTTCCTCGCTTCAGCGTAGCTCGCCATGTAGAGGTCGATCCGGCGGCCTCTGACGGCGGGCCCGGTGTCGGTAATCGTGTATCCGCGCGAATAAGCTCCGGCCCCGATCACGTGGATGCGCGTTCCGAGCGGCAGCACCTTCGGGTCTGCCGCGGCGGTTCCGGGCTTCGCGTGCGATCCGCTGGCAGTTTTGCCTCGAATCGAGTGAGCTGTCGCCACGAACGTGAGCGCGCGATAACGTCCGTGTCTCCGCCGCTCGCGCGGAGCCGCAGCAACGGGCGTTGCGCCGAGCAGGAGAAGAAATGAGCGTCGCTCCATGCTGCAACAATAACTCTCGTGCGCGTTTCGTACAAGAATCCGGTCTACCCGGCGTACTTCGCCGATCCGTTCGTGTGGATGCACGGCGACGTCTGGTACGCGGTTGGCACGGGTGTCATCGAAGCCGAAAGCCGCGTCGGCCTCGCGGCCGAAGCCCTGACCGTCGAAGGCAAGCCGGGTGTGTTCCTGCTGCTGCGATCCGACGATTTCGTGAAATGGACGCCGCTCGCGTCCGCGCTCGAGCTGCTCGCTCCGGAGTACGGCAATGCGTACTGGGCGCCGGAGCTCGC
>DASSSG010000327.1:0-2383 GCA_035708545.1 Bryobacteraceae bacterium
CACGGTCGGTGCGTGTTCTTCCAGATTTCGGAACAGGCCGGTCCTCCAGACCCACAACCCGGCGAGGAACCGCGGCAGCACGAACACCAGCACAATCGGAAGCACAGGCGCGTTTGCGCGCGCCCAGTCGCGCATATTCTGCCCCATGTGCTCGACAACGCCGCCGCGGTACGCCGCAATCGCGCTTCTGATGGTTGCTTCACTCGCTGGCGAAGGTCCGAAGCCGCCCCCCGATGAGGGTCCGTGACCAAGCGCGATCGCGATCGTGAAACCCACCATGCCCAGCAACGGCAGCAGGAACAGCGCTAACCCCCAGATCGCGACAGTCTTCTGCTTGCGTTTGCGGAACAGCAGCAGAGCGAATCCACCCACGGCATAGCCGAGCAGGATATCGCCCCACCAGATCAACAGCCCGTGAATGAGACCGAATCCCAGCAGGATCAGCAGCCGCCGCGGATAGAACCGAATTGATCGGCCCTGGTCCATCGCTCGCGAAATCTGGACTGCGAAACCCACGCCGAACAGGAACGAGAACAGCGTTACGAACTTGCCCTGAATCAGGTATTCGATCAGGTACTGCGCCACCACATCCGCTGTGCCTTTAAACAAGGTCAGAGGATTGAAATAGACCACCTCCGGCGCGAAGAACCCTCGCATGTTGGCGGCGAGGATCCCGAACAGAGCCAATCCACGGAGAATATCGATCGCACGGATGCGCTCGGCCGGGTCCGTCGGGCCGAACGGCGTCGTCGCCGGCGGTTCAGGGACAGGGATGGCAGCGTCGGACATCGTGTTCCCTCGCGAAGAAGGTGCGGTCTGGACAGGTTACGCAGATTCACACATTCCGTGCAACTGTTATCACCGTTACAGCGTCTACTGGGCGGGAGATGACGAATGGCATCGATGAGGACTCTGCTGCCTGTCGCGGCACTTGCCGCAGCGCTCGCAATGCCCGGTATTGCGAAGGATAAGGGCAAGCACCAGGGCAATCATGACGGCTGGCAGAGCAGGAGCCGTTCGGCGGACTGGGACCGGCGAACAGATACGGAATGGCGACGCTATACCCAGAAAGACCTGCGGCGGCGCACCACCGAGCGCGAAATGCGCCACGGTATCGGGCGCATGCGCGGACTCGACAGCAATGGTGACGGCATCATTAGCCGAGGAGAGTGGCGCGGTAACGACCAGTCTTTCTCGCGCCACGACCGTGATGGCGACGGGTTGATCACGTCCCGCGACCGGGACCGGCGGTACACGCAACGCTCCTCCCGCGACAACCGCTACACGCGCCGCAACGATCGTTTCCGCAGCCTTGATCGAAACGGCGACGGCATCATTTCGCAGGATGAGTGGCAGCGTCGCTGACAGATATTCCTCCTCCTGAGCTGCACATTCGACCGTACGGCGCGCGCGCAGTACGGTCGTTGTGTTTTCGAGCCTCCAGGCCTTCAGCATCAGGCGTATCGCGAGCGAGAAGCAGAAGCTGGACGCCGATAGGCGAGCTAAAAAAATCGGCCGGAGGAGGCTCCTCCGGCCGTATGCAGAGATAACTACGTTGCCTTACGGCGCCACGCGGCGACCGGCAAGCAGGCTGATCAGGAACACCACGAGGAACACGAAGAACAGGATCTTCGCCACCCCGGCAGCCGCGCCCGCGACGCCGCCGAATCCGAGAAACGCGGCGATCAGCGCAACGATCAGGAATAGCCATGCATAATGAAGCATTCGAGTTAACCTCCTCCGCACACAGTGAAAAGCAACCAGTTCTCCAATCACATAAATTGCATCCTGTGAATAGCTTGCGCTGTGGGCCGGTTTCCGCGCCGGGTTGTGTCCAGTAGTCTTTACCGGAAACCGTAAACTGATTACCGGAGGCGTGGGTATAAATGGCCGTGGTTACGTTCGCATCCGGCTGTTTCTGGGGTATCGAAGCTGCATTTCAGCGCGTAGCCGGGGTGATCCAAACTGCCGTTGGGTATATGGGAGGCAGCTTCGAGAACCCGACGTACAAGGAGGTGTGTACGGACCGAACAGGTCACGCCGAGGTAGTACAAGTGACCTTCGATCCGGCGCGCGTCAGCTACGAAGACCTGCTTGAAGTCTTCCGGCAGGTTCACGATCCGACGCAGGTCGAGCGGCAGGGATCTGACGTAGGCACGCGGTACCGATCCGCCATTTTCTTTCACGATGCCGACAAGACGCTTGCGGCACGCGAGTCGCGCGACCCATTACACGCGTCCGGAAGGCTGCGCCGGCCCATAGCGACCGAGATCACCGCCCGCCGGCACGTTCTGGCGAGCCGAAGAGTATCACCAGAAGTATCTGCGGATGTACTGTGCAGCGCACGCTTCAGCTTGCGAACGGGCACGCTCGCGACGGCGCA
>DASSSG010000328.1:0-3054 GCA_035708545.1 Bryobacteraceae bacterium
AGGCGGCGTGTTGCAGCGCGCGCGTCGCCCCCGTTTGCAGTAATTTCAGGAACGGCGACATTCACGCGTCCGCCGGTTGCGCGTCCGATGGCCTGCAGTACAGCGGGCTGGGTCCCGCTGGAAGCCTGAACCGTCAGCGCCGCGCCGAAATATCGCGCGGTTGCAGCGAGTTCGGTGACCCGGTGCGCGAGTTCATCCAGCGGTTTGCCCGGATAGAGCACGCCGGTGCGCTCCGCAATCTCGTCCCATGCATGCCCACGGATATATTCGAGCTGCTCCTCCGTCGTCTCGGGATATGCTCGGCCCGATAAGAACGCCAGATTCGCCACGATCGACTGAGCCGGACGCCCGCGTTCCTTCAACCAGTAAAGGCAGAACGTCAACTCCTTTGCGCGGGTAATCGTCTCGGAGGAGGCGAACGACGGCTCGCAGTCAAATCGGCTGGTTCCACCCGGCTGCCGCGACCTGGCTTTCGCGATGGCATCGTACAGCTGCTCGATGCACAACAAAGCGCGCCCGAACTTGACTGCAAACCTGCGAACCTCGTGAGGAGCGAACCTCTGCGTCACGGCCCCGATCTCGAATGGACGGCTGAACTCCGATTCGATCCAGGCGCGCAGATCGGCCGCGAGATTCTCCTCGTACAGGCGCTCTATATCCGGCTCGCTCCAGCCCTGCGTCGTTCGGTGATCCGCGCGGTAATCGATCAAGTGCGAGGCGTCCAGCCGGAACTTCGAATAGGCCGCGGCGTGCCGGATCGTTTCTTCGACATCCTCAGTAATACCGTGGCCGGCAACTCTGATGTGGTGCGCCTCGATACGGTAGCTTTCGCGCCAGCCCGCTCGTATTGCCGCCCACACCGCCGCGTGCCACAGATCCGCGCTCGAACCCTGGCGCGGCGCCCCGCTGTATGCGATGGCTGCCGCACTCCAACCCATTCGCTTCAGAATGGTGCGGTAAGCATCGAACACGGGCGGCAGCGCCGCCTCCTGACTGTCTGCTGCCACGACGAGCGCTGGCTGGGCGCCCTGCGCACGCGGCTGTAACAGGGTGTCGATACGTTCCGCAAACAGGCGGATGTTCTCGTGATCGGTGCTGCTGAACGGAATCGCATCGACGATTACTTCGCGTCCGCCACCGGGCCGCATACGGCCGATGAGCGCTGCATTCCGGAAGATCTCGCCCGAATGCGACGAGGCAAGCGCGAGCCGAAGCAGTACGGGGATGGTCACACCGTCCGGAACGACATCCGCCACGAGATAATACGCAGCCGAATGCACGGGATCGCGTGCCAGCGATCCGGTATGTGGACGGATCGCCGACAAAGCAAGCCCGCCGAGCCGCGCTGCTATGTGCGCGCGCGTCTGGTCGGTCAGCGGTCTCTTCTCGAGCTCCTGAAATACCAGGTCGGCCAGCGCGGCAGCCTCGCTCGGCTTGATGGGAATATCCATCGGATCAAAGCTGCAGCGACTTCAGATAACTGCGGAACTCGTCGCCAAGGTCGTATCGCTTCAACGCGAACTCGACGGTCGCGCGCAGAAAGCCGAGCTTGTCGCCCGCATCGTACCGCGTGCCCTCGAACCGATAGCCGTAAATCGGCCGGCTCCTGAGGAGGTGTTTCAAGCCGTCGGTCAGCTGTATTTCACCCCCCGAGCCCGGCTGCACCGCTTCAATGGCAGGAAAAATCTCCGGCGTGAGGACGTAACGCCCGATGATTGCCAGGTTCGAGGGCGCTTCCGCCGGCTTCGGTTTCTCGACCATATTGTGAATCCGAAAGAGCCGATCGCGCGCTCCGTTGTGCGGGACCGGTTCGGCATCCACCACTCCATATGCCGAGAGCCGGTCCTTCGGCACCTCGAGCAGGGCCACGACGGACGAGCCAAAATACTCGTACACATCGAGTAACTGGCGGAGACATGGTATGTCGGAGTCGATGACGTCGTCCGAGAGAACGACAGCAAACGGTTCGGGGCCGACGAGTTCTTTGGCGCGCAGAACGGCGTGGCCAAGGCCCAGCGCTTCCTTCTGCCGCGTGTAACTGATGTCGATCATCTCCGAGATGCCGCGAACCGCCGCGAGCAGTTCCTTCTTGTTGCGCGATTCGAGGAGATGCTCCAGTTCAAAGCTGACGTCGAAGTGGTCCTCGATCGCCGATTTCCCGCGGCCGGTCACGATGATGATGTTCTGAACCCCCGAATGGATCGCCTCCTCAACGCCGTACTGGATCAGAGGCTTATCGACAAGAGGCAGCATTTCCTTCGGCTGCGCCTTGGTCGCGGGCAGGAAACGCGTACCCAGTCCTGCTGCAGGAAAGACCGCCTTGCGCACCTTCGGAATCATCACGTCCATTGTAAATGTTTAGAAGCATTGGCCTTTTTTCGTCTTACCCTGACGAGCCCGGCACTCCTGTTATCGACATCGCGCGTATAATACGTTTTTGCGCCATCTCCGTATCGCTGTCGTCTCGCTGGCCGGCGTTGTGGCGCACCTTACTGCGCGGCGCCGGTCTGCGGCGCAGCGTCTCCACGTGCGCGCTGCCGAACGAACGGAAGCGGAAATCTTCCGCGAGCTGTTCGAGGACGCTCCTGTCGCATATCACGAAATTGATCGCAACGGCATCCTCACGCGCGTGAACCGGCGAGAATGCGAGATTCTGGGTTACTTGGCCGAGGAGATGCTCGGACGACCCGTGTGGGAGTTTACGGCTACCCGCGAGCGAGAAGCCAGCCATGCGTACGTGCTTCGCAAAGTCGCGGAGGGGCGCGATATCCCGCCGTTCGTACGCGAGTACGTCGCGCGCGACGGAACGCCGATCTGGTTTGAGATCCATGAACGCCTCATCCGCGATGCCGCGGGTCGGGTAAGCGGAATACGATCGACGCTGCTGGATATATCGGCCCGTATTGCAGCAGAGGCCGAAATCCGGGCGCTCAATGCGGAACTGGAGCACCGCGTTGCCGAACGCACAGCCGATCTGCAGCGCTCCAATGAGGATCTGCAGCAGTTTGCATATAGTGCATCCCATGATCTGCAGGAGCCGCTGCGGGCAGTTAC
>DASSSG010000329.1:0-10102 GCA_035708545.1 Bryobacteraceae bacterium
ATACTCGCTGTATTCGTCGAGGATGTCGCGGACCTCTTCGTTGAGCCGGTCTTCGGCGGAGAGTTCGTCGAATATGACGTGGTGTATGGCCTCGGTGGCAGCCTGGGAGTTGGTCACCTCAATAACATGAGGCGTGAGGCGCTGCACGAGCTGGCGAGACAGATAGCTGACAAATTCGCGGGGAAGAAGCATCCCAGGATGTGAGGTGTTCCTCGCTAAGTTTAACATTCGGTGGTTTTCAGGCCTCTTTGCGGCAACGCACGGGGGTTCCGTACCGTCTAGACTGGTTTGTAAGGAGTCGCAAATTATGTACGTCCGTCTCGCTGCCGCTGCGATTGCGTCTGCACTGTTGCTTGCGGCACAGGAAACCCGGGCCGGCGAGGCCAAAGTGCCGGCGCCCGAGGCAAACGCCGCCACTGCTCAGCCGGAATTCGTCGTGGAGAAGGGCACGCGCGTGCCGCTGAGCCTGATCAACAGCGTCAGCACGAAACATGCGTCACCGGGCGACCGCATCTACCTCGAGACGGTGTTCCCGATTCTGGTGAACGGCCGGATCGTGATACCGCCCGGAAGCTGGGTTGCAGGTACGGTGACTGACGTCAAACGGCCGGGCCGCGTGAAGGGACGCGGTGAGCTGTACGTACGCTTCGATTCGCTCACGCTGCCGAATGGGACGACTCGCGACTTCCGCGCGCGCATCGGCGCGCTCGATGGACGCGCCAGCGAATCGCTCGACAAGGACGAGGGCAAGGTACGCAGCGAGGGGAACAAGAGCGGCGACGCGCGGACCATAGGCGAGACTACGGCCGCCGGGGCGTCGGTTGGCGTCATTGCAGGCAGTGCGGCGGGGCGGCCCGGGATGGGCGCAATGATGGGGTCGGCCGCGGGTGCGGCGGCGGGACTCGTGGGAGTGCTGCTGTCGCGTGGACCGGATGCGGTACTCTCGCGCGGCGAGACGCTGGATATGGTGCTCGATCGCGATCTGCTGTTCTCCGCGGGCGAGCTCGAGAACATCAGCACGGGGGGGCCACGGCGGATGATGAGCGACGGACCTGGGCCGGGACCAGGTCCGAAAGAGCAGCGTCAGGGGTTGCCGATGCCTGGCCGGCGGTTGCCGCTATAGGCGCTGGTAATCCGGGCTCGGGCGGACTACACAGCCCAACAGCGCAGTCTCCGTTGCGGGTATGACGGGTCACGCGCAATCTTTTCTGTCATAATGGTTTTCGCCCTGGTCGTTTTCCCGCGCCACGCGGGATGAAGTTTCTCGGACCGACACGCTACGCACGCCTGAACGAAGCGGGCGCGGTCGTATTTCTCACCTGCGGGCTGCTGTACACGCTCAGCCTGGTTTCGTACAATCCTCTCGACCTCTCGTTCAACACCGCCACGGCAGCCGTCAAGCCTGCCAATCTGATCGGCCGCGCGGGCGCTCATGCAGCCGATGTAAGCCTGCAACTTTTCGGGTTCGGTGCCTTCGCCTTTCCGGTTCTGCTGGTCGCGCTCGCGTGGAAGTGGCTGCGCTCGGAAGCGATCGGAGCGCAGGGCGTGAAAGTAGCCGGCTCAGTGTTTCTCGTGCTGGGCATCTGCACAGCTTTCGCGCTGGGGCCGGAGTGGCGGCCGTTCGAAGGCACCATAACGGCGGGCGGTGTCGCAGGAATTCTGCTGGCCGATTATCTGTTGTCGGTTGCGAACGCGACGGGCGCGGTGGTGATCACCGCCGCCGCGATCCTGCTGTCGCTGTATCTGATCTCCACCTTCTCGATGTCGAAGGTGGCCGCATGTCTGTCCGGTCCGATGGGCTGGCTGCAGTCGCGATACGCGGCATGGCGGGCGTGGCGGCAACACCGGCGCGAACTGGCGCTCGCCAGGGCGCGGGATCGAGCGGCGGCGCGAGAAGAGAAACGCAGGCAGCGAGAGGCGGCGCAACAGACACGCGCCCGCGAGCCGGCCGCAGAGCTCGTAACGGCAGAAGAGCTCGCCGACGAGCGCCGCCGCCGACGCGGAGACGCCGGTTCGGCGGAGCCGGGCGAGGATGAGCCGCCATTTGCTGCAGACATCCCGATCCGCACGCTGGACGACGAGGTAACGACGAGGCTCGCGGCGCCCTCGCCGCCACCCGAAGCGGTCACACCCGCGACGACGGCAGCCGCAACGGAGTCGCGGTCGAGCCGCAAACTGCGAACAAATTACCAGCTCCCGTCGACAGAGCTGTTGAATGAGCCGTCCGGGCCGCCTCCTTATGACAGTCAGGAACTGAAAGACACGGCGGCGCGCATCAAAGCGAAATTCGAGGAGTTTAACGTCCTCGGCTCGGTGGTGCAGATCAATCCCGGCCCCGTGGTCACGACTTTCGAGTACAAGCCGGAAGCGGGCGTAAAATACAGCCGCATTACCGCGCTCAGCGAAGACCTCTGTCTGGGGCTGCAGACCGAATCCGTTCTGATCGAGCGCATTCCGGGAAAACCGACCGTCGGCATCGAGGTGCCCAACACGAGGCGCGAGCTGATCAGCCTGCGGCAGATTCTCGAATCCGACGAGTTCCGCAATTCGCACTCCCCGCTTACAATCTCGCTGGGCAAGGACATCAACGGACGTATCAGGATTGCGGCCCTCGAATCCATGCCGCACCTGCTGATCGCGGGCTCCACGGGATCAGGCAAGAGCGTGATGCTCAACACCATGATCATGTCGATCCTTTACAAGTCGACACCGCTCGAAGTGCGGCTGATCCTGGTGGATCCGAAGCGGGTGGAGCTCGGAA
This sequence comes from Bryobacteraceae bacterium, assembly GCA_035708545.1. Taxonomy (GTDB): domain Bacteria; phylum Acidobacteriota; class Terriglobia; order Bryobacterales; family Bryobacteraceae; genus DASSSG01. The sequence continues at coordinate 2,762 of DASSSG010000329.1, forward strand.
TCTACGACGGTGTTCCGCACCTGCTCACGCCCGTGATAACCGACCCGCGGAAAGCGACGAACGCCCTGCGAAACGCCGTGCTCGAGATGGACCGGCGGCTGAAGCTGCTCGCGTCGCAGGGCGTGCGCAATATCGATCAGTACAACCGCAAGGTACGCCAGCTGCAGATGAACCCGCGCAGCCTGTTCGAGGAAGATACACTGCCGGCCGAAGAACCGGAGCTGCTGCCGTTCATCCTGATCATCATTGACGAACTCGCGGACCTGATGATGATCGAGCGCGCCGGAGTCGAGGAATCCGTCACGCGGCTTGCGCAGATGGCCCGCGCGGTGGGTATGCATCTCGTGCTGGCACCGCAGCGGCCGAGCGTGGACGTAATCACGGGCCTCATCAAGGCCAACTTTCCCGCGCGCATCAGCTTCCGCGTGGCGACGCGCGTGGACTCGCGAACGATTCTGGACGTCATGGGTTCCGAGCATCTGCTGGGCAAGGGCGACATGCTGTTCCTGCCGCCGGGCTCGTCGCGGCTGACGCGCGTACACGGAGCATATGTGACCGAGGCCGAGATCGATCAGGTGGTCGAGTTCTGGAAGGTGCAGTCGCAGCCCGATTATGACGAGAGCTTCCTGATCGCGCCGCCGGCGGAGGAGGGCGATGAGGAGCCGGAGGAGTTCGACGGCGAAGAGGACCCGATGTACCAGGACGCGGTGCGGGTGGTGCTCGAAATGGGGAAGGCTTCGACGTCGACGCTGCAGCGGCGGCTGCGGCTCGGCTACGGGCGCGCTGCGCGCATCCTCGACATGATGCAGAAGGAAGGCATCATCGGACCGCCGGACGGCAGCCGGCCACGCGAGGTGCTGAAGCGCCCTGACTGGCTGCGGGAAGTCGAGGAGCAGTTGCTGTGATGAGCGGACCCTCTCAGCCGTCCCGTCCGGCTGCTCATTGAGCGACGAGGCGGCGGAGGTTGCCACCGAAAATTAACTCGGCGTCCTCCCGCGAAACCCCGAGCTCCCACAGCACGCGCGCCTGTTCTTCGAATATCGCGCTGTGCCAGCCGCGCGGGAAGTACGACGAATCGGTGCCGAACAACAGGCGGCGGGCTCCGGCCACGTGCAGCGCGCGATCAAAGACCTGCCGCAGCGTGATGGCCTCGGGCTGGTAGCGTGTCCAGCTGTTGCTGCTCGAGGTGTCCAGGTACACGTTCGGGCAGAGGTCGGCCACCATCAGCGCTTCGCGAAAATATCCGGCTCCGAAATGCGGGATGACGAACGGCTGTGCCGGGTATCGCAGCGCAATCGCATGCACATCCACAGGGTTCGAGAATCGCATATCGAACGGTGACGGCAGGCCGATCTTTTTGCGAATTCCGACGGTCAGCACGCCGCAGTGCACGAAAACAACGCGTCCGGGGCGGTGTGCCGTCAGGTCGATGATGCGCAAGGCGCGCTCGTCCTGGACACAGTAGCGGTGCATGGCCGGAAACAGGCAAACACCGCGAAGCCCGCGCTCGATCGCAGCCGCCGTTCGGTCCGCGGCGTCGGGTGCCAGCGGATTCACGAGCGCATATGCAAAATAGCGGTTCGGGAACCTCGCTGCCGCAGCCAGCACCGAATCCTCATCGCCGGGAACGCTCGCGATGATGGCGGCCGTTTCAACGCTGTGTCGTGCCAGTTCAGCGTCCCAGCGCTGGGCGAGGCCGGCAGGATCTTCGGAAGGCGGCTCCCAGCCGGCACTCCGGACGACATCGTGAGCGGACATGCCCGCTTTCTGACGGGCGAGCTCGGAGAAGAATCTGTGGGAAAAGAAATGGACGTGCGCGTCGGAGATCGCGATTTCACCCCAGCGGGTATGCATGCGGGGTCACACGCTCCGGGCCGGCTGGGTGGCGGGCAGCGGCGACGCCGCGCGGAGCTTGTTCACAATTGTGTCGTCAAACGTGAGCACGGACATGCAGCGATTTTACTGCGGGCTCGCGCCGTCGAGCGCAGGCGTTCAACGGATCAGAAAGTGCCTTTGACTCCGAGGAATATCTGGCCTTCAGCCTGCACGGCGGGCTTCGATTCTCCCTTCTTCGTGTCAAATTTCAGGAAGAATTTGCCGTCTCCCCAGGCGGTGAAGACCATGTTCGGAACTCCGTTGGTGCCCTCCGTGAGACGCACGCTGAACTGCGCATTGCCGCTCACGCCGAATCCGGTGGGGTCCAGTGGATTAAAGAGCGGTGCGACGCCCCAGTCAAAACCGGAGCCCGGCGGTGAAATCTTCGTGACTGCGTTCGGCACTTTTGAGATGAGGAACGCTTTGAATTTCGAGTTCACGGGCAGGTCATCGATCAGCTCGACGATTGCCTGACGGCTGCGAACAAACGGATCCTCGGGATCCTTGCGGGTTGGAACTGTGATTTTGAAGCCAAGCGCGTTCGCCGGGCCCGACAGAGGGGGCAACGTAGTCACGCTGTTCGGCAGCAGCAGGAAGGAGCCTCCGAGAGCAAATGGAGGCGGTGGAGCCGCGGGCGGTCCCGGCCACTGCAGAGGAGGAACGAGGGGCGGCGGCTGGAACGCGAAGCCGCCGTTTTTTCCGAACTGCGGCGGATTCAGTTGCAAACGAGGCATGAGCACGAGCGGCAAGGTGAGTTCGGTTACCTCGTACAATTGCGCCTTCGTCCTGGGTCCGACCAGCCCGTCGGGTTTAAGATCGTTGGCCTTCTGGAACTCCACAACTCGAATCCTGGTCTTCGGCCCGAAAACCCCATCGACTTTCAGCGGCTCGCCGCGACGAATATGAAAATTCAGAACGTCCTGCAGGGCGCGAACATCCTGCCCCGACATACCTTGTGAGATCGTTCGATCCGAAGCCATATCCGATAAGTGCATTAAAGGAGAGTTTCGTATCGCTGCGCGGATCGGGCATTGAGCCGCGGTGGCGTAAGTCTTTGATCCTGGCGTGCGGTCATTCGGTCTACGAGACTTTCGCGACCGGGGACTAAGGAAAAATCCGTCTGAACGGTACCAGCCCAACTGTCGAAGTTCTAACGCATGAGGCTGGTCCTGGCCTTCTGGGCACTTTTCGTTCTGGTCGGTTGTGTTTGCATGGTCGCGAACGCGCAGGATCGCTCATCCCATTCTCATCGCGAGCACACGATCCTGACGCTCTCGATGGAACAGCAGCCGGGATCTGTTGAGGAAAGTGCGGCGGTCGTGCAGCCGAAAACAGAGGTGCAGGCCGCGCCAGGTTCTCAGGGCACTCCGGGGCCGCTGGCACGACCAGGCATATCCGTTATCTTCTGCACCCGTGGGCCGGACGTGCTGCGGAGTCTTGCACGCCTTCTGACGATCGCAGTGCAGTTCTGGCGCGCGTGATAGAATCCGCGCAATGCGCTTCAGCCGTGTCGCTGCGTTTCTGCTTGCCTGGGGTTCGTTTCCGCCGCTTCCGTGGATACTCCTGCGAAAAAACGCGGGAAGCTCGTCAACGGCATAGAGCGGCTGCTGTATGTGGCCGATAAGTCCGGAGTCAGTATCTACGACATCAACGACGGACACAAGTTCGTCCGCAAGTTCGAGGTGCCGGATACCGCGGAGTATAAGGGGATCTCGGCGAGCGTACAGCTCGGCAAGCTGTATCTGACCTCGAATCTGAAAGACGAGCTCGTGTGCGTCGATCTGGCGACCGAAACTGTCGAGTGGCGGCGGCACTACAGCGACGGATATGTTGACAGCCAGGCGATCACGCCAGATGGAAAGACGCTGTACGTTCCGCTGCGCAATGGCGACAGCTGGTGGGTGATCGACGCGGCCACCGGCGACGTGAAGGCAAAGATTCCGGTGGCGCACGGAAAGAACTACGCGCCCGACGACCATCCGATCGGAGGCGTCGGGCCGCACGACACGTGGATGAACCGCGATGGCTCGCAGTCTATCTGCACGTGCTCACGGTTCCGTACTTATTTATTTTTATTGCGGATACGAAGACTAATCAAGTGATTGGCAAAGTGGGTCCGTTCAGCAAGGGTCCGCGGCCGATTGCTGTGACGGACGATGAGAAATACGTGTTCGCGAAGGTGGACTGGCTGCTCGGTTTCGAGGTCGGCCAGGTGCGAACCGGCGAGCAGTGGGGTGGCCCGATGCTGTATCGGGTGGAGGCGCGCACGCCCGCAGCGCGGCTCGAGCAGTTGCCGAACCCGCCCGCGCGCAAACCGCACAGGACCATGAGTCACGGCATCAATATCACTCCCGACCAGAAAGAGGTTTGGGTCGTCGACGGCGTATACGGCTACGTCTACGTGTACGACGTGACGTCGATGCCGCCCAAGCATGTGGCCGACGTGCCGCTTTTCGACAAACCCACGGACCAGCCGCACCCAGGCTGGATTTCCTTCAGCCTCGATGGACGGTATGCATACCCGGACGGCGGCGCCGTGGTCGACGCTCGGACGAAGAAGGTAGCGGCCCGTATCCCGACGAGCGAGAAACTCATCGAGATAGACTTCCGCGACGGCAGGCCGATCAAAGCGGGCCACCGCTGAATTCGTGGCTCGGAGCAAAGGGCTGGCGGCCTGAAGATCACCGGCGGCTGGGAAGCTGCACCCACTGGTATACTCGTCCGTATTTCCGGAGGGTTCTCGGATGAGGCGTTTCCCTGTCGCATTCTGCCTGTTGTTGTTGTTCGCGCTCGTCGCGCGTCCGCAGTTCGAGTTTGGCTCCATCGTCGGGGTGGTAACAGACCCGTCCAGGGCCGCGCTGACCGGGGCCGTCGTTGAGATTCGCAGTCTCACGACGAACGTGAAACGCGAAGTCACCACCTTGGCGAATGGCGAGTACAACTCTTTGCCGCTCCAGCCGGGCCGCTATGCCGTCACCGTCCGCCAGCCGGGCTTTCGCGAACAGAGCGCCGAAGTGACCCTCGGCGTCGGCCAGCGCATGCAGCTCGACTTCGGCCTCGAGCTGGGCGCGGTCACCGAAAAAGTAAACGTCACCGCGTCGGCGACGGTGATTGAGACCGCCTCCTCCGATATTGGCCAGGTTCGCGCCGCCACCGAGATCGTCGATCTGCCGCTGAACACCCGCAACTTCACACAGCTGGTGCAGCTCGCGCCTGGCGTGCTCACGGGGGTCGGCGGGGCATCAGGTCTCCTCGGCTATACCAGCGGGCGCGGGACTAACGGCGCGGTGATCAATGGCGCGCCGGTCGAAGATGTCACGTACCTCATCGACGGCATCAACAGCGTCGATACCGACGCCGGCGTGCTGATCTTCTTCCCGCCCGTCGATTCGATCTACGAATTCAAGGTTCAGACAAGCTCGGCTCCGGCGGCTTACGGCGGCGGCCAGGGGATCATCAACGTCACTTATAAATCCGGAACGAACGAACTGCACGGCACCGCCTACGAGTTCCTCCGCAATTCTGCGCTCGATGCGAAGAACTTCTTTGACGCGCCCGACAAGCCGATCCCGCCATTCAAGCTGAACCAGTTTGGTTTCAATCTCGGCGGCCCGGTCGTCGTTCCGAAGCTCTTCAACGGCAGAGACAGACTGTTCTTCTTTGGCGATTACGAGGGCAAGCGAGCCCGGCAGGCGCAGACGTTCCTCAGCAGCGTACCGATCGCGCCGTTCCGGCGCGGTGATTTCTCGGCGCTGCTGCCGCGGACCGTGATCATGGACCCGCGAACGAACCCGCGGACGCCATTCGCAGGAAATACCATTCCGGCTGGCGCTATTGACCAAACCTCGGCGCGAATGGTCGCACTGTATCCGGATCCGAACTTGCCGGGGCAGATCAGCAATTTCCTGCACAACCCCGTACAGACGAACCGCGTCGATCAGTTCAATCTGCGAAGCGATTATCGAACCAGCGCGTCGACCATCTTTGGCCGCTTCAGCTACGAAGATGCCGATACTTACAACCCAGGCAATCTCCCCGAGCCCGCAATCGGTGCGGGTCCCGGCCGTCCAGGCCGCGTGGTGATCCCGAGCAAGCAGGCCGTTCTCGGCTACGGACGTTCGTTCTCGCCGGCAACTTACTACGAGCTTCGCATCGGTTATTCGCGGATGTTTCAGGGTATTTACGATGCGGGAACGAAGTATCCCACGATCGCGGAAGAACTCGGGATCCCGAACGCGAATCTGGGCGGGTCTGTCCCCGGTTTTAGCACAACGAATATCAGCGGGATGACAGGCCTGGGCGACGGCTCCGGAAGCCTGCAAAAGGTGAACAACAACTGGGAGATCGATCAGGCGTTCAGCTGGGTGCGCAGCCGTCACGAGCTGAAGTTCGGGTTCGACTGGATGTCGCGCCGCTTCGCGTTCCACTCCCCGGGCGCGCCGAACGGACAATTCAACTTCACTGGAATTTACACGGGTTTCGGGCTCGCCGATTTTCTGCTTGGGCGGCCGATCACGTCGCGGCTCGATTCGACGAAGTTTTTCAGCCTGAAAAGGTATTACTTCAGCACGTACGTGCAGGACAACTGGCGCGTGACCCCGCGGCTGTCGATCAACGTCGGGTTGCGCAATGATTCGATCACCGCGTGGAAGGAGCGCCACAACCGGCTGTCCGGGTTCGTTCCGGTCAGCGGCGGCACTCTGGTTCCGGTCGGCAATCCGCCATTCACCGGCGACTCTGTGCTCGACGACCGTCCACTGCAGCTCGGTCCGCGTCTGGGGTTTGCCTGGACGGTGACGCCGAAAACGGTAATTCGCAGCGGCGGCGGCATCTTCTACAGCTTCAAGACGGTCACGTCGGGCAACTCGCTCGCGAAGAACGCACCCTTCAGCGGCGCTCTGGTCACCACAAATGACGCGAACAACTTCGCCGCGGCTAAGCCGATCTCGGCCGGCCTGCCCGCGGAGCGTCCTCAGCTCTGGCCGATAGCAGGAACCGCCTTCTACTACTGGCCCCAGGACAGCAAGACGTCCACGATGTACGAATGGAACCTCAATCTCCAACGTGAACTGCCGGGTAACATGATGCTTTCGGTGGCTTACGTCGGCGCGAAGGGAACCTATGTCGACGTTGTCGGGTTGAATATCAATCAGGCGATCCCGGGCGCGGGCGCCGTGGTGAGCCGACGGCCCTATCCCAACCTGAGTGACTCGACCGGTGTCGTGCCGTGGGGGAACTCGTCCTATAACTCCCTGCAAACGATGATTGAGCGCAGGATGGGTAGCGTCCGCTTCACAACCGCGTGGACCTGGGCACACAGCATCGACAATACGAGCGGAGAATCGAGCGGCAGCCCCATCCAGAACTCACGCAACCTCGCTGCGCAGCGAGGAAGCTCGACATTCGATGTGCGGCACAAGTTATCCGCCGGCATCAATTGGGACCTGCCGTTCGGCCGCGGCAAGC
>DASSSG010000330.1:0-2646 GCA_035708545.1 Bryobacteraceae bacterium
CTAGGACAGCGGCCGCTGGCACAGATCACTCCCCTGGACATCCAGACTCTTTATCGGGAACTGCAAAGTAAAGAACTTTCGGCCAGGACTGTGAGATACACGCACGCGGTGTTGCGATCTGCGCTGGCTCAGGCTGTAAAGTGGCGCCTACTGTCGGCCAACCCTGCAGATGCGGTTGAACTGCCGAAGCAATCCAGGAACGAGATCCACGTACTCTCGGCCGAGCAGACCCGCACCTTCCTTGAAGCGGCCGGAACTGATCGGCTCGGTTCGTTGTTCGCGTTGGCTGCCACTTCGGGGTTACGCCCGAGCGAATACCTTGCGCTCAAATGGACCGACTTCGATGAAGTGGGCTGCACAGTTCGCATAGTGCGGACGCTCGAATGGCTGCATGGAGGTGGATGGCAGTTCGCGGACGTGAAACGTCCTAAGAGCCGCCGCACGGTCAAGCTTCATTCAGCGGTCGTCGCGGCTCTCGTGCAGCATCGGGTTAAGCAAAGTGAACTGCGAGCAGCCGCCGGCGAGAGATGGGCCGAGCACGACCTCATCTTCACCAACCGCACTGGAGGTCCGCTGGACGAGCGAAACCTCGCCCAACAAGACTTTGTCCGCATCCTCAAAGCCGCAGGACTCCCGACGACCTTCCGCCTGTACGATTTGCGGCACACCGCTGCCACGCTCGCGCTGGCTGCCGGTGTTCCGCCCAAGATCGTGTCCGAAATGCTGGGGCACGCGAGTGCGGCATTCACGCGCGACGTCTATTCGCACGTGCTTCCGCATATGCAGGACTCCGCGGTCGAGAAGGTGGAGGATCTGTTGCGACGAGGCAAGCGGAAGTGATGCGAGGCTGCCGGAGTTGGCACACTGCTGGCACACAGCGCACACCACGAGCCTTCGCCAGTATGGGTGCAAGTTGTTGATTTTAATGGTGAGCGCGGAAGGAATCGAACCTTCAACCTACTGATTAAGAGTCAGTTGCTCTGCCAGTTGAGCTACGCGCCCGATCGGATGGGAAACAGCACGGGGCTGCAAATTCAGTATACCAGCCACGCTCGGTCCGGTTCGAGAGATAACTAACGCCGGTCCTCTTCCCGTACCAGCTCTTCCGGAAAAACGGCGTAGCCGTCGGGCGCCGGGTACAGATTGCGCAGCAGGTCCAGCCGCCGCCGCAGAAAACGGCTGGGCAGCTGCCTCGGACCAGTCTCCACGTCGATGTCGCAACAAATGCCGTGGAGGTACAGTGTGAGGGTGTCGATGAATGACTGCCGTGCGTACTCGGCAAACAACTTCGTCTCCCGGCGGAAGGTCTTCTGCCGCCGAAGCAGCTGCTGCTTCATGTGCCAGCTCTTCTCGTCCACCTCGCCGTGCACCTCATTGAGCAGCTCATGCCGGACGAGCGCCGTGTATTCGCGCTTTGCCTCATCGCTCCATTTGTCAGCCACGAGACTCGCCATCATGTGATAGAAGCGGTAATGATAGTCAGCAACCTCCTGGTCCTTGACCGCGAACGCCAGCACGGCTTCGTTCTTGGACATGTAGCAGGACGTCCAGGAGGCGCGGCTTTCCGACGGCCGCTGCAGCGTGACCACCTCGACCTGGCTGCGCGATGTGGGTTTCTCGAGGTACGGTACGAGGAGAATCGAGATTTTGGGCAGCAGCGCGGCAATCGAAAGCGGCATAGCCGCGACAGGTTCCTGCAGGTATTCCCGTACCTCCTCCTCGGAGAACGGCAGATCAGCGGAGAAGTAAGAGAAGTTCTTCCCGAGCGGGATCATCTCGCGGCGGTAACGCTCCGCGAACTGCCCGACACTGAGATTCACCGGACCAGGTTGCGCTGCCATGGAACGTACAACATTCTAACAGAGGGATTACCAACAACTTGGGCGCCGTCGGACCGCCATGTCCCCTGCTGCATGTTGGATGCGCGGGCGATGCCGACGCTTCGGGTACACTGAGCAGCGCCAATGAAGATCCTCATTTCTGCGGGCGAAGCTTCGGGGGATCTCTATGCGGCAGAACTGGTTACGGCCCTCCGCCGCCGCTTCCCCGAAGCCGAGTTCCTGGGCTGCACCGGTCCACGAATGCGAGCCGCGGGCGTGCGCACCGTAGTCGATGCCGCGGATCTCTCGGTGTTAGGCCTTGCCGAGGTGCTAGTACATATACCGCGGATATACGGTGAATTTCGCCGCCTGACCGCGGCCTGCCGCCGCGAGCGACCTGCCGTTGCGATTCTCACCGACAGCCCCGATTTTCATCTCCGGCTGGCTCGGCGCATAGCCGGCAACGTGCCCACGTTTCAATTAGTTGCACCACAGGCCTGGGCATGGCGCGCGGGCCGTGTCCGCCAGATGCGGCGCCATCTGCGCGGCGTCCTGTGTATCTTCCCGTTCGAGGAGCCATTCTTTCGCTCGCACGGTGTGCCGGCGTGGTACATCGGCCATCCGCTGACGCGAATTGTGCGGGCAAGTCTGTCAAAACACGAGTTTTTTCGGAAACACGCGATCGACGGCAGCCGTCCTCTTATAACGATGCTGCCCGGCAGCCGCGTGGGAGAGGTGGCTCGTCACCTGGCCACGTTTCAGGCCGCCGGCGAGCAGCTCGGCCGCCGCGCGCATCTGATTCTGGCTACACCGGCCGGTTTCAGCC
>DASSSG010000331.1:0-12468 GCA_035708545.1 Bryobacteraceae bacterium
CAGCCGTGGTCCACTTTCTCGCGAGCCCCGATGCGGCATTCGTGACCGGCCAGTGCTATGACGCGAGCGGCGGTCGCGCGACTTACTAACGTCGGGCAGGTTGTGAATCTGCAGGCCGATCGTCAATCGGCCTGACTGAGATGGCAATGACGACGCAAACCAGCGTGTACGATCTCCTGACCGCCGCATCGCGCGGCCGCATCGGCGTCGATCAACGCTTCATCCGCGCCATTATCGACAGCGGCGAAGCCGCCATCCCCGATCTTCTGCGCTTCGGCCTCGAGAATCACGGGGACGATCCCGTAGGTCTCGAGCTCGACCTCGTCCAGATCTTCCGTATCCTTCGAACACCGAAAGCGCTCGATTATTATCTGCATCTGGTCCGCATGTCCCCGCATGATCTTCCCGACGAGCTCGTCGAAGCTTTCATCGAGATCGGCGCGCCCGCCGTCGAGCCTTTGCTCGCCTTGTACGAAGAGTTCGGCGAAGAGGAAGGCGGCGAAGTGGGCTTTTTGCTCGCCTCCCTGCAGGTGCGTGATCAGCGCATCCGCAAGCTGCTCGTCGACCGGCTTGAGTACGATGCGTGGGACGCGGCGATCTGCCTCGGTCTCTACGCCGACCCGGAGACGAAGCCCGCCCTCGAGAAGGTCCTCTCGGAAGTTCCCGACGACGAGGAGAACCAGCACCTGCGCCGCGACCTGCAGCGCACCATAGAGGATCTGAACCGCGAGCCCTCGCCGCACACACCGCAACCGGTCGAAGCCATCTTGTCCGGGTATCCCGCTCAGGCGCCGCCCGAGTTCTCCGCGCTCAGCGAGAGCGAACGTGCCGAACTGCTCGGCAACGAGGATCCCGTGACCCGCGCCGGAGCTGCCGGGAGCTTCTTCAATCTGGAGCTCACCGCCGCCATCCGCGAACGCCTCTTCTCTCTCGCGCAGAACGACCCCGATGTGCGCGTTCGTGCAGCGTGCTGGAAGGCGCTGATGGGGGAGACCGAAGATGAACGGATCGCGCGAGCGATGCTCGCCCGCCTTGCCGGCGAGAGCGCTCCCGACGAAGAGCGCGCCGGCGCTCTCATCGGGCTCGCAATGCGCCTTCCGCGCGAGCATGCCGAAGCTCTGTACAACCGTACGGCGACACGCGCGGCCGCGCTTCAAGCAATGCGCCGCTCGCTCGACCGGTCATACGCGCCGTTCTTCCCGAAGCACCTCGACGACCCCGACGCGGATGTTCGCCGCGAAGCCATCTGGGGCACCGGCTATCTCGGCATCACCAACGCGTGCGATCGCCTGAAGGAGTTCTTCGAGGACGAAGACTTCCGCGCCGACGCCCTCTTCGCCTACTCGTTATGCGTGCGGGGTGGAACCACTCGTGGCCGCATAAAAGCGCTGCTGCGGAAGATTGAAGATGCCGCCGGCGGCCTGTCGGAACCCGAGGAGGAACTGGTCAGGGCGGCACTCGATGAACGCCTCTTCTTACGCGGCCAAAAGCCCGTCTTCAGCACGGCGGGTAACGACGAGTTGGCTGTGCCGGCAGTGTCTCCAGGCCGGAACGACCCCTGCCCATGCGGCAGCGGAAAGAAGTACAAGAAATGCTGCGGCGCATAATTGTTCGTCATCAACCGGAGCGCTCCGCCGCTCCGTTTGACGATCACGTGGAGCCGAATGTACAACCGCGCTGTTAGCATAGAATCTACCTCGATCGGAGTTCCATCCATGATGCTTCGTAATCCCTTGTTACTGCTTCTGGCCGCTGCCGTCGTGCTCGGGCAGGACCGCCCGCCGAAGCTGAAGATCCAGCAACATCAGTTCCCGAATGGCCTCAGGATGGTCATGGTCGAGGACCACAGCCGGCCTGTGATCAACCTGCAGGTGTGGTATCACGTCGGCTCCAAAGACGAGCGCCAGGGCCGCACCGGCTTCGCTCACCTGTTCGAGCACATGATGTTCCGCGGCTCGAAGAACGTCGGCCCCGAGGAGCACATGCGCTACGTGCGCCAGGCCGGCGGCCAGGTGAACGCATATACCTCCTTCGACATGACTGTCTACTGGGAGACCTTCCCGTCGCACTATCTCGAGCGCATGTTATGGCTCGAAGCCGATCGCATGGACTCGCTCAACATCAATGAGGAGATCTTCAAAAAAGAACGCGAGGTCGTCAAGGAAGAGCGGCGGCTCCGCATCGAGAACCCGCCTTACGGTCTGGTTCAGGACGATCTCTGGGCGATCGCATACAAAGAGTACCCGTACAAGCACACGCCGATCGGCAGTATGGAGGACCTCAACGCCGCAACCGCCGCCGACGTTCAGGAGTTCTTCGACACCTTCTATGTTCCGAACAATGCGACGGTCGTGATCGTCGGCGACTTCGACGCCAAACAGGCAATAGCGTGGACGGCCAAAAACTTCGGGCGGATCCCGCGCAGCAGGAAGCCGGTTCCGCGCGTGACCGCGACCGAACCCAAACAGACCGAGTTCCGCGAAGTGACGAAGCGATACAACAACATCCCGCTGCCCGCGATCCTCAACCTGTATCAGCTTCCACCCGCCGGTCACGCGGACGCCTACCCGCTAGAGATTGCCTCGGCCATTCTCTCGGACGGCCAAAGCTCCCGGCTGTACAAGCGGCTCGTGTACGACGAGCAGTCTGCGGTCGCCGCCGCCGGGTCGGCGACGTTCCTGGAAGGACCGTCACTCTTTTTCGGGTTTGCCGTGGCGAACATGGGCAAGGACATCAAAGAGGTCGGCAGCAGTCTGAACTATGCACTCGAGCAGATGACAAAGGCCTCCGTCGAACCCGACGAGATTACCAAGGCAAAGAACCAGATCACGAACCGCTACATCCAGGGCGCACAGTCAATGCAGCAGCGCGCCGATCAGCTCGGGCGCTTCGCGGTGCTGCGCGGCGACGCGAATCTGTACAACACCGAGCTTGACAAGTACCTGCGCGTGACCGCGGACGATATTCTGAAAGTCTGTCAGAGATACCTGATCCCCACCAACACAACACGTCTTTGGGTGTACCCCGAGGCCGACCGAGCGAAGGAGAAGAAGCAATGATGGCCCGTACCGTACTTGCCGCGCTGGCGATCTGCGCCGCGGCGTTCGCACAAGCGGCGCAGACCGAGCCGCCGAAGCAGACGACGCCCCCACCTTCGCAGCGGGTCAAGGAAGCCGCTAAGCCCGCGACCGACACGAAGGACATCCCCCCAGCCAAATCGGCCTCCCCCGCAACGAAGGCGCAGGCTCCGAAGCAGACTCCGCCTCCGCCCGGCGCGGTGCGCCCGTTCCAGTTCCCGAAGTACGAGACGAAGAAGCTCGCGAACGGGCTGACGGTGTTTGTCATCGAAGACCACCGGGCTCCGATCGTTTCATACCGCCTGGAGATCGCCGGAGCCGGCGGAAGCGCGAACGATCCGAAGCACGCCGGCCTTGCATCCGTGACGGGTCAGCTCCTCCGCCAGGGCACCAAGACGCGGAATGCGCAGCAGATCGCACAAACGATCGATCGCACCGGCGGTCACCTCTCAACCGACGCAGGCCCGGACACGGCTTCGTTGTCGGCCTCCGCGAGCAAATCGAACTCGGCGGTCGCCGTCGAGCTGCTGGCCGATGCAGCCATGAATCCCACATTCCCGCAGGACGAGATCGACCGCCTGCGGCGGCAGCTGCTGTCCAGTCTGCAGGTCGCGTATAACGATCCGCAGTCGCTCGAGCAGTTCGTCGGGCCGCGCGTCACCTATGGCGATCACCCGTACTCGATGCCGGGCGTGGGAACGCCCGACACGCTGCGCGCCCTCACGCGCGAGGACATCGTGCGGTTCCACGAGAGCCGCTATGGTCCGAGCCAGGCCTATCTGGCGATCGCGGGAGACGTGACCCCGGCGGAGGCCTTCGCCGCTGCGGAGAAGCACTTCGGGTCCTGGAAGCGCACGGTCGAACCTCTGAAGGTCGGAGCGCCCGCGACCGCCGGTGCTCGCCGCGTCGTCGTCATCGACAAACCGGATGCTGTGCAGACGCAGTTCGGTCTGATGCAGCTCGCGATCCCGCGCAATCATCCCGACTACATTCCGCTCCTGATCGCCAACCAGGTGTTCGGCGGCGACTTCAACAGCCGCCTCAATATGAAACTGCGCGCTGCCGAGGGTCTGACCTATGGCGCCGGCAGCGGGTTCTCTGCACGCGTGCACGCCGGCACGTTCAACGTGGGCAGCTTCAGCCGTACGGAAGTCACTGCGAAGGCGATATCCATGATGACGGGCCTCGCTCAGGAGCTTGTCGAAAAGCCGATCACCGAGCAGGAGCTGGCAGAGGCGAAGGCTTTTCTTGCCGGGTCGTTCGTGCTCGGCATTGAGACCGCCGACCAGGTTGCGGGTCGCGTGCTTACGACCGCGATCAACAACCTGCCGCCCGACTACTGGAACACCTATCGCGAGCGCATCCAGTCCGCCACAAACGAGCAGGTCACGGCTGCCGTGCGGCGTCACGTGAAACCCGCCGCCATGAACATCATCGCCGTTGGCAACGCCTCTGGTTTCGCGAAGGAGCTCGAGAGCTACGGCACCGTGCAGATCATTCCCTTCCGAGATCTGGATCTCACGTCTCCGAACCTGCTGCGCGCGAAGGAAGCCATTCCGACGAGCGGCGATGCCAAACAGCGGGCGCTCGAGCTCGTTCGGCAGGCGGTGGAAGCGCACGGCGGCGGCAAGGCGATCGAGAGCGTGCGCGCGGTGCGGGGGAAATCGAAGCTGACGATGAGCATGGGCGGCCAGACCATGAATGTGGAGAACGAAGAAATGGTCATTTTTCCGGATAAATACCGCATGCAGATGACGCTGCCCATGGGTCAGATGGTCCAGGGCTACGACGGCAAGGTCGTCTGGGTGCAGCAGGGCACGCAGGGCCGCGAGATGCCCGCGGAGATGGGCGCTGAGGTCCGAAACGGGATCCTCCGCTCCGGCTCGATCGGGTTGCTGCGCAGCGCGCTCGACGGCTCGGCCGAAATCGCGGCCACGGATGCGAATACGATCCTCTGGAAGAAGGGCGAAACTACAATGCGCATCACCTTCGATCCGGAGACGAAGCGCGTGGCCAAAGTCGCCTACCGCGGGATGGGAATGGGAGGGCCGGCTGACATGGAGGCGCAGTATCGCGACTACCGCAAGATTGGCGACGTCTGGTGGCCGCACCAGGCGACGGTGTTGCAGAACGGGCAGAAGTTCGTCGAGGTAACAGTCACCGAGATCGTGCTGAATCCCGATCTCAAGCCCGAGCTGTTTACCAAACCGGCCGGCTGAGGCTACAGGCCGGATCGAAGCGCTTCGAGCAACTTCGAAACGTCGAACGTCAGACCGAACTTGCCGAAGACCTGGGCCTCCTGCCTGGCGAGGATCTCGGAGCGGTTGCCATATCCGACCGAAATCGGCAGATTGACACCGGGCGCGAGCGGCAGCACGAAGCGGATCTGTGCGCGGTAAACCCAGTCGGACTTCTCCCGCACGCCTTCGGCGGCAAGCGAAAGCGACATCGGCGACCGCATATCGAGCACGCCGGCGGACGCGAGATCGCGGCGCAGTTCACCAGCGAGGCGTGCGCCGCGCGCATCACCGCCGATCAGTTTCGTGTCGGCGTACTGATAGCCGCCGTTGAGGGTCGCGAACAGGCCGCTCGCGAGACCGATGTCGAACACGAGCTGCCCGCGGTAAATGTCGGTCGCCTTCGCTCCGGAGCGCTGCGTGGTTTGAAAGTCGATCGCGAGCTGCGCGCGACGCTGCAGTTCCTGAACGAGACCGGGAAGGTCGTTGTTGGTTTCGACCTGCCGCTCCACGAGCGTGTTCACCAGGCGATCGAAGTTCGCCCGCTCGGCGGGAGTGAGCATTCGCAGCGTCGCCTCGATGTCCGGGCCCGTGTTCAGATGAGTCGTCACGAACTCAGCAACTGACGTGATTCCGAGGCGTGAACCGAGCGCTTCAAAGAGGAACGCCGTCAGCGATTGCACACCGCGTGCCATTGCGGTCGTGATGTTGCCGAGAACTCTGTCGATACGGGTGCGCAGCCTGGCGTCCTTAGCCATGCTGGTGGCTTCCCGGCGGTTCACTGGCAACCATTTGAATCCGACAATTGTGCCCTGGGTGCTGCTGTCGCCGGCCGCAGTCGCCTTCTTGTCCTCGCGTCCGAGCGTGACAAAGAACTTCCGCAGCTCCGCCCCGCGCGTGTATACGCTGGGACGGAGCGGATCCTGCGCGGTCGCGGATGCGTACAGCGCGTAGAAGCTCGCAGTGACGCTGCCCGCGCCCGCAGAAGCTTCGCCGGAACGGCCGACCGGCACCAGACTGAATGCGGTCGATATCAGATCGGCGCCGGCCGACTGGTCGACGAAGGTCGTGGAGCCGCGGCTGAGCGAGATCGTCTCGGATTGCACCGGCTTCTTCTTGTCGAGACGAGCCCGCACCTTGTCCTGAATCCAGTCATCGAGCCCGGCCGCTGCAGCCGGAACCGCGGAAGCAAGGATCAGGATCACCGAGACGCTACGACGCGAGTTCCACGACAAGGGCTTCCTCCTCATGATCGGCGTTGTCGGCCATGGTGATGTCCATATCGGACAGCGTCTTCAGGCGTTGATTCGCGCCGTCCATATGCTCGATCACCAGCGTGTACTTTACGCTGAAGATCGCGCCGAGGCCGACTACCCAGGTATTGAACTGGCCCGGAGTGCCCAGGAACACGCGGTTGCTCATGAGGTCTCCGTTCTTGTCAGTAACCGTCAGGGCGAGTCCGCCTCCGGCATTCAGGCCGCACTGCAGGCGCCATTCGAGCTCATCCTGACTGGTGAAGTCGCTGTCGGTGATGATCGGACCGTCCGGATCGGCGTAGCTCAGATTGGCCCTTTGCCCGCGCGGGCGCAGCCGGTACCGCACATACTCGCCATTGCCGGCACTAAGGCGTACGGCAGCCTGCGAAGGAACTCTCTCGGTCTTCGTCGCCATCGCATCCTTTCCTACAAGGTGAATTTCTGCACCGCGTGCTTTGCCTTCGAAGGCTCTTCGAGAAGCAGCTCGATCTGTTTACCTTTCACATCGACGGCCGGGTCGAGTTTGACCTCGAGGCGTTTCGGACTGAGG
Organism: Bryobacteraceae bacterium; assembly: GCA_035708545.1. Classification (GTDB taxonomy): domain Bacteria; phylum Acidobacteriota; class Terriglobia; order Bryobacterales; family Bryobacteraceae; genus DASSSG01. The sequence goes on from DASSSG010000331.1 coordinate 7,121, forward strand.
ACGGTCACCTCACGGGCGGCGCCGTTGATCGCAGCCTTCATTCCTGCCATAAAGCCCTCGCCGTGCACGGTGATCTTCCCGGCAGCGGCCGCGGGCACCACCTGCACGATCTTCGAAGCCGGCGCGGGCGCAGTCGGAGTTTCTGCGGGAGCAGTGGCGGCGGGCCGTGCCGCCGGCACCATAGGATCGGGCCGCTGATCCCGGCCGCTGAAGATCGCATCAACCAGGTTCCGCAGCTTCTCGAGCACCACATCCGCAAACAAACCGACGAGACCCGAGTAGAAGACTACGGTCATTACGTTCGGGGAATCGGTCCCGCCGCCGCCGAATACGCCTGAGCGATAGCCGGCGTGCACGATCAGCGCCAGCCCGGCGGCGAACCAGGGCCGGAAGATGTAGAACAATCCCCAGCTCGCGCGGAAGCTTCGAGAACCCACGTAGTTCACATAGGAGCGCACCGAAGCGATAAGCGCTCCCGCGGCACCGCTGAGCGCCGCCAGCGAGACCAGTCTGCGCGCACTGTCCTCAGCGCTGCGCGGCGACTCGGTGTCGGGTTTGAGGAAGACATGCGCGCTCGCGAGCGCGCCGGGGTTAGTTGCCGTAACGGTGACGACACGTGCATTCGGGATGCTGCCCGGAGCCTTATAGGGAGCGGCTTTAACGGCGCCGGCGCTCAGTGTGCCCTCCGCTCCCGCCAAGGCGGCGAAAGTGGCCGTAGCCGCACCATCGACAGAAAAGGCCTGAGCACCGCCGGCCGGCAGAGTCACAACCGACGGCGACAGCACGAGCGTGGTGCCGGGGGTCACCAGCACGAGAGCCTTCGCCGTCTGGCCGCTCGCTCCGGGCCACTTCGCTGTGATATCGACGGCTTGCGGCGCTGTGACGGCGGGCGCGACGAAGTCCCCGCTCTGCGTAATCGATCCCTGTGACGCGGTCCACGTGACGTTCGTAGTGCCGATGCCGTTCGCCGAGGCGTAAAAACGCAGGTTCTGCCCGCTGCGGAGCGTGGCGGCGGGCGGGCTCACGAGCGGAGCCGCTTCGGGGACGGATTGCGGCCACACCTGCGACAGTTCGTAGCTCACGAACAGAGCAGTGAACACCCACACGAGCCCGACGATGAGAATCCAGGCCGGCTCCGCGGCGAGCGTGATAACGGCCGTGTCGGTTTCAGCGGCCCTTCGCGCGGTGACCGTTACGTTGCGGCCGAGCAATATGGGCCACGGTGCGGTGTAGAGATTCCCTTCCATTTTGCCGATGGCCGGAGAGATGGTGAAGGCAGCGTCGACCGGTGCGAACGCCTGTTGCTCACCAGATGTGAGTACCGCAGTTTTCGGTTCGATCATGCAGGCGCCTCGTTCGCGGGTCGATCAGCGAATCGGGGACATTACATCAAACTCGCGGCAGTTCGTCATGTTGCCGCGCGAGAAATATCAGTAACTGGTCTTACAATGAAATTTCGCGCGCTCCCCAGCGGGAGACATCAGCCTTGTTAAGGATCTGCAAATGAGCACGATGGCCGTCGACAGCCGTTTGGCTCGTGGCCTGCGTTTCTACGAAACCACACTCGGCAAGAAGGCGATCATGGCGGTCACAGGCCTGATCCTCTTCGGGTTCCTGATTGCGCACATGATCGGCAACCTGCAGGTCTTCGCCGGCCCGGAAGCGCTGAACCATTATGCGGTGAAACTCCGCGAGATGCCTGCGCTGCTCTGGTTCGCACGGCTCGTGCTGCTCATTTCCGTGGTGCTGCATATCGTCGCCTCCGTGCAGCTCTGGGGGCTGCAGCGTGAAGCGCGGCCTGTGCGTTACGCGCGCAAGAAGAACGCCGACTCGAGCTATGCATCGCGAACCATGATGTGGAGCGGGCCGATCATTGCCGCATTTGTCGTTTACCATCTCGCTCACTTCACCTGGGTCATTTTGCCCGGCCGATACGAGCACCTCAAGCCCTATGAAAACGTCGTCTACGGGTTCCGGCAACCGCTGATCTCGCTGCTCTATATCATTGCGATCGCCATGCTGTGCACGCATCTGTATCACGGGTTGTGGAGCATGTTTCAGACGCTCGGCGTCGCTCACCCGCGCTACACACCCGCGCTGAAGCGGTTCGCAGCGGTGTTCAGCATCGCGCTTGCGGCTGGGTTCATCGCAGTACCGGTGGCGGTTCTCGCCGGAGTAGTTGGATAACGATGCAGCTCGATTCGAAAGTTCCCTCGGGACCGATCGAAACAGCGTGGGACCGCGCGCGTTTCGAGATGAAGCTGGTGAATCCAGCGAATCGGCGCAAGTACTCGGTGATCGTGGTTGGCTCCGGTCTGGCGGGTGGATCGGCGGCGGCGTCGCTCGGCGAACTCGGCTACAACGTCCGCTGCTTCTGCTTTCAGGATTCACCGCGCCGCGCGCACTCGATTGCGGCGCAGGGCGGGATCAACGCGGCGAAAAACTACCAGAACGACGGCGACAGCATCTACCGGCTGTTCTACGACACGGTCAAAGGCGGTGATTTTCGGGCGCGCGAGGGCAATGTTTACCGGCTCGCGCAGATCAGTCTCAACATTATCGACCAGTGCGTTGCACAGGGCGTCCCGTTTGCTCGCGAGTATGGCGGCACGCTCGCAAACCGCTCGTTTGGCGGCGCACAGGTTTCCCGCACGTTCTATGCGCGTGGACAGACGGGCCAGCAGCTTCTGCTCGGCGCGTATCAGGCTCTGGAGCGCCAGGTGGCGGCGGGAACCGTGACGATGTATCCGCGAACCGAGATGCTCGACCTCATAGTCGTGGATGGCAGGGCTCGCGGGATCGTTACCCGGGACATGATCACAGGGGAGATCGAGGGGCATGTCGCGGACGCTGTGGTGCTCGGCACCGGCGGCTACGGCAACGTGTTCTATCTCTCGACGAACGCCAAGGGATCGAACGCGACGGCAATCTGGCGGGCGTACAAGCGCGGCGCGCTCTTCGGGAATCCCTGCTACACGCAGATTCATCCGACCTGCATCCCGGTTTCGGGCGAGTATCAGTCGAAGCTGACGCTCATGTCCGAGTCGCTCCGCAATGACGGGCGTATCTGGGTGCCGCTGAACAAAGGGGACAAGCGGCCGCCGAGCCGGATACCCGAGAACGAGCGCGACTATTACCTCGAGCGGCGGTATCCGAGCTTCGGCAATCTGGTGCCGCGGGACGTCGCCTCGCGCAACGCCAAGGTGGTCTGTGATGAAGGCCGCGGTGTCGGCGAGACCGGCCTCGGCGTATATCTGGATTTCGCCGACGCGATCAAGCGGCTGGGCCAGCGCACGATCGAGGAGCGCTACGGCAACCTCTTCGACATGTATTACCAGATCACCGGTGAGAACCCGTACGAAGTACCGATGCGGATCTATCCGGCAATCCACTACACGATGGGTGGGCTCTGGGTCGACTACCACCTGCAGAGCACGATCCCCGGATTGTTCGTCATCGGCGAAGCGAACTTCTCCGATCACGGGGCAAACAGGCTGGGAGCGAGCGCCCTCATGCAGGGTCTCTCGGATGGGTATTTCGTCATTCCTTATACGCTCGGCAACTATCTCGCGTCCACGAAACTGGACAAAGTGCCGGACGATCACCCGGCGGTGAGAGACGCAACAGCCAACGTGACCGGCATCACGACGCGGCTTCTGAACACCAAAGGACGTCGCAGCACGGGATCATTCCACCGCGAGCTTGGCAGGATCATGTGGGAGTACTGCGGGATGGCGCGCAACGCCCAGGGACTGCAGACCGCGATCGGCCGCATCCGCGAGCTGCGTGAGGAGTTCTGGCGGGAGGTTCGCGTCCTGGGAACGCACGACGAATTCAACCAGGCGCTCGAGCACGCCGGCCGTGTCGCCGACTTTTTCGAGCTGGGCGAGCTGATGTGCATCGACGCGCTCCATCGCGAGGAGTCCTGCGGCGGCCACTTCCGCGAGGAATACCAGACCGCGGACGGCGAAGCTCTGCGCAATGATGCGGAGTTCAGCTACGTCGCGGCGTGGCGGTATTGCGGCGAGAACGCGCCGCCCGACCTGCACAGAGAGCCGCTGACATTCAATTACGTGAAGCCGACCCAAAGGAGCTATCAGTAGTGGCCGCGCAGAACGGCCATCCACCGGGGATGCGCATCATCCTCCACGTCTGGCGACAGCGGAGCGCTTCGTCGCCGGGAAAGTTCGTCCGCTATGAGGCGCAGGCGAACAGCCATATGTCGTTTCTCGAGATGCTCGATGTCGTCAACGAGGAGCTGATCGAGCGCGGCGACGATCCGATCGCCTTCGATCATGACTGCCGCGAGGGTATCTGCGGCTCGTGCGGGTTCATGATCAACGGCGAGGCGCACGGCCCGCTGTCCGGTACGACGGTGTGCCAGCTGCACATGCGTCATTTCAAAGACGGCGAGGAGCTGTATCTGGAACCGTGGCGCGCCCGCGCGTTCCCGGTCGTGAAGGATCTGGCGGTCAGCCGGAGCGCGCTGGATCGGATCATAGCGGCCGGAGGGTACATTTCCGTGCCTACCGGCAGCGCCCCGGCCGGAAACGCCATCCCGGTTGCCAAGGATAAGCAGGAGCGCGCGATGGACGCCGCGGCGTGTATCGGTTGCGGCGCCTGTGTGGCGGCTTGTCCGAATGCTTCGGCAGCGCTGTTCACGAGCGCGAAGATCGCGCACCTCGGCCTGCTGCCCCAGGGCCAGCCGGAGCGCCAGCGCCGCGTCATCAGCATGGTTGCGCAGATGAACGCGGAAGTGTTCGGCAACTGCACGAATATCGGCGAGTGCGAAGCAGCCTGCCCGAAGCTGATCCGCATGGAGAATATTGCGTTTATGAACCGCGATTTTCTCAGGGCGAGCTGGACCACGCGCGGCGATTCTATGCGGCGCGTTGAGTAAGCACGCGCGTTCGCGGGGCGACCGCTCGCTGCCGCGCGGGTTGGCGGCCGGCGCGCAGGATACCATCCTGCCGCGCCCGATCGCGGTTCAGGTTAGCCAGCTCAGGCTGCGCGCGATGTAGGGCTTCATCTCGCGGCGTGGAACCACGTCATCAAGAAAGCCGTGCTCGAGCAGGAACTCGCTGCGTTGAAAGCCCTGAGGCAACTTCTGCCGGATCGTTTGCTCGATTACGCGCGGGCCGGCGAAGCCGATGAGAGCGCCAGGCTCGGCGATGTTCAGATCGCCGAGCATGGCAAAGCTCGCCGTGACCCCGCCGGTCGTCGGATCGGTGAGCACGCTGATGTAAGGAACCGCTGCCTCGTCGAGTCGCATAAGCGCGGCGCTGATCTTCGCCATCTGCATGAGACTGACCGCGCCCTCCTGCATGCGCGCGCCCCCGGATGCGGAA
>DASSSG010000332.1:0-10898 GCA_035708545.1 Bryobacteraceae bacterium
GTTGACCACGTCGGTCGCATTGGAGTTCCAGCACACGCCTACATTGTCGTGCTTCGCAGCCCGCATGATCGCCGCCGAAATGGGCGGATTCTGCGTGTCGCGGCCATGCACTTCCATCCAGATCTCGATCCCGCGGCCTTCGCCGTAGGCGCCGAGTTCACGGAGGCACTCACCGATTCGCGCGATCGTAGTCTCCTGCGGGACCTCCTTCGGAAGGCCATTGGGGCGGACCTTGACACCGAGCGCACCAGTATCGTGCGCCAGATCCACGAAATGCTTCGCGACCACCACGTTCTTCATGCGAACAGCTTCATCAGGCGAGTGGAATTCGGCAGTGGTGCCGTAGCTCAGCAGCCGGATCCTGCTCGCCGCGAACCGCTTGCGCACGCGCTCGCGCTCGGCCGGACCGATCGAGGGCTCAACGCCGTGCTTGTGCTCGGTACGCAGCTCGACGGCTTCGAAGCCGGCGGTCTCGAGGGTCCGGATGACCGTGTCGAGGTCCATGTCCCTGAGGACGTTGTAGGTTACTGAGCCAAGGTGCATTACCGCTTCAGTATAGCGATGAAGCAAGGCGAAGAAATTGCGGAAAGCGCCAGAAGCGAGCTGCCAAAGGGCTCGGGTTTTGAGTAACATAGTACGGCGTTTACACGCATCTAACTGAAGCACGAGATCATCTGAATAGAACATCCCGAATGCGCTTCGAAGTAGCCCCGCTGCCGATGCTCGCTTTGGCTGCGGGCGTGGTCCTTGCCCTGAGCCCCTCGACGCCGTCGAAGCCTGCGGGGGGTAAAGAGGCCGCGCCCGGAAAAGCCGCCGCGACCGGCTTCGAAACCACAGTCCAACCAGTTCTCAAGACAACGTGTCTTCCGTGTCATAACGACCGCCTTGCCTCCGGCGGCCTGAATCTGGGCCTGTTCCTGACGGCGAGCTCGCTGACCGAGCAGCGCGAGGCCTGGCAGCGGATCCTCCAGAAACTCAAGTCCGGCGAAATGCCGCCCAAAGGCATGCCTCGGCCGGCCGACAAGATCGACGCGCTGATCGCCTTTGTCCACAGCGAGGTCGAGAGGCTCGACCGGACTCTCAAACCTGATCCCGGGCGCATCACGGCTCGCCGCCTGAATCGGACCGAGTACCGCAACACGATTCGCGACCTGCTCGGGGTCGACTTCCGCGCCGACAAAGATTTTCCGACCGACGATTCGGGCGAGGGTTTCGACAACATCGCTGATGTCCTGTCGATCTCGCCGGTGCTGATGGAGAAGTACGTAGCCGCCGCGGAACGAATCGCCGCGCGTGCCATCGGCGCCGATCCGCTCCCGAAGCCGTTCACGGTCGAATATCACACGAAGAACAGGACCATCAGGCGAGTAGACCGAAGCATGGTCGAAGCCGCGCATCGCATCGACTTTGACGGCGAGTACGTCGTGCGTGTCGGCCTGCCAGGGCAACGAGCCGAGGATGCGAAGCCGGTCGCCCTGGGCCTTTGGATGGACGGCAAGCTGCTCGAAAGCATGCCGGTCGAGACGAAGCCTTCGAAGCTCGTGTACTTCGAGCCGTACTCGGAAGAGCAGTTCAAGCTGTATCTGCCCGAGGGCGATCACGTATTCCGCGCCGGGTTCATCGACGACGAGTTCGTGAAGAGCCTGTCCGACAAAGACGCCTACAACAATAAGGTCAATAAATACCTGAACTCGATCGTGTTCGTCGGGCCGTTTCCCTCGGCGGCCGAGCGTCCGAGCCGGAAGCAGATTCTGATCTGCGACCCGAAATCGGGCGCCGGCTGTGTCGAGAAGATCATCGCCAGGCTTGCCCGCCGCGCATACCGGCGCCCGGTGGCGAACAGGGAAGTCGCGTCGCTTGCGAAGTTCGTCAGACTCGCGCAGGCAGACGGACAGAGCGCCGAGCAGGGCCTGCAACTCGCGATCCAGGCGATGCTCGTCTCGCCTCATTTTCTGTTCCGCGCCGAGCGCGATCCCAACCCGACGGATCCGACGGCCGTTCATCGCGTGTCGGACCTGGAGCTTGCCTCACGGCTGAGTTACTTCCTGTGGAGCTCGATGCCGGACGACGAGTTGCTCGGGTTGGCGGAAGCGGGCAAGCTGCGCACGCCCGCGGTTCTGGACGCGCAGGTAAAGCGCATGCTCGAGGATCCGAAATCGGCGGCGGTCGCGGACAACTTTGCAGGGCAGTGGCTCGAGGTGCGGAATCTGGACAGTGTGAAGCCCGATCCCCAGAAGTTCGCCGACTGGGGGCCCGAACTTCGGGATGCCATGAAAGCGGAGACGTGGATGTTTTTCGACGCGATCCTTCGTGAAAACCGCCCGATTACTGACTTCCTGGACGCAAACTTTACCTTTCTGAACGAGCGGCTGGCGAAGCACTACGGCATCTCCGGTGTCGGCGGCCCGGAGTTCCGCCGCGTCGAGCTGGCAACCGACCAGCGCGGCGGGGTGCTGACGCACGCGAGCGTGCTGACGGTGTCGAGCTACCCGACGCGGACGTCGGCCGTGATCCGCGGCAAGTACGTGCTCCAGAACATCCTCGGCACGCCGCCGCCTCCGCCTCCGCCGGATGTTCCGGCACTCGACGAAGAATCGGTCGGCAACGTCGGATCGTTCCGGCAGCAGCTTGAAAAGCACCGCAGCAACGCGACCTGCGCGTCGTGCCACAACCGGATGGACGTGCTGGGCTTCGGGCTCGAGAACTACGACGCGATCGGCCGCTGGCGGACGATGGACGGCAAGTTTCCGATCGACTCGAGCGGTACGTTCCCGAACGGGAAATCGTTCTCCACGCCCGCGGAGATGAAGGTGCTGCTCAAAGCCGACGCTCCGGAGTTCGCGCGGTGTCTCACCGAGAAGATGCTTATTTATGCGCTCGGCCGCGGTCTGCAGCCGTATGACCGGCGGACAGTCGATGTCATCGTAAAGCAGGTTGTTGCTGCGGACTACCGCTTCCAGACGCTACTCTATGCAGTGGTGCGCAGTTTGCCCTTCCAGTCCCGGCGCGGCGAGGCACCGGTGTCGGAAGGTCCCGTGAAATTGAAAGAGAGAGCCCAACGATGATTACGCGAAAGGCACTGCCAAGACGGACGTTTCTCCGGGGCATGGGAGCGGCGATCGCGCTTCCCGCGATGGATGCCATGTGCCCGGCGCTCGCTTCGAGCCAGCTTCCTGGCAGCAAGCCGGTCCGCATGGCGTTCGTATACGTGCCGAACGGCATCGACATGCGGCACTGGAACCCGGATTACGAGGGCACGCTGCGGGAGCTTCCACGCATTCTGAAGCCACTCGAGCCGTTCCGTCAGGAGATCACGCTGCTTGGCAATCTCACCCATAACAACGGCCGGGCGCTGCTCGATGGCCCGGGCGACCACGGCCGCTGCTGTGCCTCGTATCTCACAGGCGTGCAGCCGAATAAGACGACCGTAGACATCAAATCGGGCATTTCGTGCGACCAGATTGTTGCGAACCAGATCGGCGGGCAGACGCGGTTTCCGTCGCTCGAGGTCGGCATGGAGGACGCGCGACAGGCAGGCGACTGCGATTCCGGGTACTCCTGCGCGTACACGAACAACCTCGCCTGGAAGAGCGAAACGCAGCCACTGCCGCCGATCCTGAACCCGCGCGCGCTGTTTGAACGCCTGTTCGGCAACGGCGCGGAGCTGACGCCGGAAGCGCGCGCACGCCAGAACCGATACCGCCGGAGCATTCTCGACTTCGTCAGCGACGAAACGAAGCGGCTGCAGGCGAGCCTCGGCCCGACCGATCGCCGGAAACTCGACGACTACCTGTCGTCCATCCGGGAGATCGAACGGCAGATCGAGCGCGCAGAGAAGGACAACGCGCAGATCGACCCGGGAATGGAGAAGCCGTACGGCGTTCCGGCCGATTTCGGCGAGCACTTCAAGCTGATGACCGATATGATCACGGCCGCTTTCCGGGCGGACATGACGCGGGTGGTCACGTTCCTGGTTACACGGGAGGGCAGCTCGCGCGCGTACCGCGAGATCGGCATCGCCGACGGCCACCATCCGCTGACCCACCACCGCAACGATCCCGCGATGATGGAGAAGGTCGCGCAGATCAACACGTATCACGCACAGCAGTTCGCGGGCTGGCTCGAGAAGCTGAAGTCGACCCCCGAGGTGGATTCCAATCTGCTCGACAACTCGATGATCGTTTACGGCGCGGGTCTGTCGGACGGGAATCGCCACCTGCATGACGATCTGCCCACGCTCATCGCGGGCCGTGGCGGCAACTTCATCAAGAGCGGCCGGCGCATCGTCTACCGCCGCGAGACGCCGATGTCGAACCTGTTTCTCACGATGATGGATCGAATGGGGGTCCACGTCGAACATTTCGGCGATTCCACCGGTCGGCTGCGCGGCATCGATTTGACGTAACGCAACGACATCATTCATGCAGTTTCCGCAGGGCAAGCCGCCGGCCGGCGTCGTTTTCGATTCGGACCTGGGCAACGGGATCGACGATGCGCTGGCGCTTGCGCTGCTGTATGGACTCGACGGCAGGAACGAGGCGCGCGTCGTCTGCCTGAGCATCAGCAAGTCCAATCTGAAGGCGGCTGCGTTCTGCGATGCCGTCTCGCGCTTCTATTCGGGCGGCGGTCCGTTCTTCCGGCCTCTGCCGATCGGCCTTGCCGATGACGGCAGGATGGCTGAGGACACGCCGATGCTCACTGTGCCACTGGCAAGGAAAGACGCTTCCGGAGCGCCGGTCCACAAGCACGGTATCGAACGGATCATCGACACCGCGGACCCGGCCGCGGTGATTCGGAACGCGTTCACGGCGCAGCACGACGGCAACGCGATCGTCGTGCTCACGGGACCGGCGACGAACCTCGCTCGCGTGCTCGAACTGCAGGGCGTGAAGGATTTGATCTCGCGCAAGGTGCGGTACTTGTGTGTGGCTGCCGGGGCGTTCCCGGAAGGCGGACCAGAAGCGAACATCCGTGGCGACGTCCGGGCGGCGAAGAAGCTTTTTGCCGAATGGCCGACGCCGATTGTGGCCTCCGGTCAGGAGATCGGTAATGGATTGCTTTTCCCCGGGGGGAGCATTGAGACGGACTTTGCGTGGTCGCCCGCGCATCCGATCGCCGAGGCGTATCGCGCGTATAAGCCAATGCCATACGACGCGCCGACCTGGGCGATGAGCGCTGTGTTGCACGCCGTTCGGCCGCAGGAAGGTTACTTCAGGCTTTCCGATCCCGGAACAGTCACGATCCTGGATGACGGCGGTACGAGGTTTACGGCGGGGTCGGAGGGCAGACACCGGCATCTGATCCTCGATCCCGCTCAAAGAGAGCGCATCGTCAGGACCTACACCGAAATTGCCAGCGCGAAGCCGGTTCCGAGGATGCAGCGCTTCCGCCCTCCGCAGCAGCAACAACAGCAGCCGCCGGCACAGCCTCCGAAGCCCGCCGAGGCGAAGCCGCCTTCCTCGCGGTAGCCGATGCACAACAGCGCACGAGCAGCGGTGGCGTTCGCAGCAGCGCTCCTCGCGTACTGCCAGAACCCGGACGCAAGCCCGCATTCACTGACAGCGCTGCTTGATGGCAGCGGCTTCGTTCGGATTCCGGATGGCGAGTTCCTGATGGGCTCGAGTGCCGGCAACGCGGACGAACGGCCGTCGCACCGCGTCCGTATCAGCCGGCCGTTTGAAATCAGCAAATACGAAATTACGCAGGCGCAGTGGGAAACCGTCACGCGAAGCGGCCACCTGAGCGCCGCGCGCGCCCGGCTGCACACGAACCCGAGCCGGTTCAAAGGTCCTGCCCTGCCGGTTGAAAACATCTCCTGGAGAGAGGTTCAGGAGTTCATCGGACTGCTGAACGTGCGCGACCCGCGCTACGAATACAGGCTGCCCACCGAAGCAGAGTGGGAATACGCGGCGAAGGCGGGCACCGATCGGGATCGCAGCGGCAACCTCGACGCCGCCGGGTGGTGCGAAGCGAACTCGGGCGGCCAAACGCATCCTGTCGGCCAGAAACAGCCGAACGCGTGGGGCTTGTACGACATGCTCGGCAACGTTCGCGAGTGGGTGCAGGACTGGTATGCGCCCGATTACTACGAGAACAGCCCGCCCACCGACCCCCGCGGCCCCGATTCGGGGTCGTATCGCGTGATGCGCGGCGGCGGCTGGTTTGAAGACGAGAACTACTGCCGTGAGGCGGTGCGCCGATTTGACTTTCCGCACGAACGATATGATTCGGTGGGTTTTCGTCTTGTCAGGACGCAGAAATAAGTGCGCCCGCGGCGCGCGCGTGTCGGCCGGCGAGATCACCGCGATGAAGTTTGCGCGCGCGGCTCCGAAACATTCAACACCTGGTTGGTCCTGACGCCCTCCAGGCGCTGAACGGCGCCGCTGGGCCATGCTATCTCGACGAGTTTTGCCGCCGTCGCCTGTCCCAGGCCCGCGAGGATGCGCTTGTCACTCGCCGAAAGATAGCTGGAGGCCGTGCTCACCTCAAACACCTGGCGGAGACCGGAAGCGTCCGTGATACTCACACGCGCGCCGATCGCATCCCGGTTAGATCGTGTCCCCGTGAGGCGCAGGCCGAGCCAGCGATTGCGGCTTCCTGTCTCGTTCCTCAGCACGTACGCCGGCTGCCCGCAGTTGGCGACGACCATATCGATGTCGCCATCGTTATCGATGTCGCCGAAGGCGGCGCCCCGACCCGCCCAGGGTTTCGTGAAGGGTTTCCCGGCGGCTTCCACCGGAGTGAAACGCCCGCGCTCATTGCGAAGCAGCAACGGCGGCTCCAGATAACGCAGGTTCGGCGAGGTGTGCTGAATCGTGTCGAGCACATGGCCCTGAGCCACGAACAGATCGCGCCAGCCGTCGTTATCGACGTCGACAAAGCGAGTCCCCCAGCCGGAATGCAGCAGTGTCGCCCGGGCCAGCCCCGCTTTCGCCGTCACATCGCTGAACGTCCCTTCGCCATCATTGCGGAACAAGACGTACATTTCGTTAGAGAGATCGGTCACGATGATATCGGGACGGCCGTCGTTGTCGTAGTCGGCGAAATCCACGCCCATTCCGGCGAACGTCCTCCCGTCGGCATTGAATCCCGCGCCTGCCACGAGCGACACGTCCTCGAAGCCGCCGTCGCCTTTGTTGCGATACAGGAAGCACTGCACGGAGTCATTCGCAACGTAAACATCGGTCCAGCCGTCGAGGTCGTAATCGGCAAACGCAACGCCGAGGCCTTTGCCCTTCGCGTCGGAAATGCCTGCTTTCCTGGAAACATCAGTAAACGTGCCGTTGCCGTTGTTACGGAAAAGCAGGTTCGTTATTCCGGCGAAATTATCGGGATGGCAGTATGCGCGACGTCCGGGCAGCTTCTCACCGCAGTAAATGTTCTTCTCAAAAGACCAGTCGAGATACCTGGTTACGAACAGGTCGAGCTGCCCATCCCTGTCGTAGTCGAAAAAACCGGCGCTCGCGCTCCAGCCTCCGCCGGCAACGCCGGCCCGAGCGGTCACGTCGCTGAAGGTTCCATCGCCGTTGTTTCGGTACAGCATGTTTCTCGGATAGCCGGTGACGTAAAGATCGGGGCGTCCGTCATTATCGAAATCCGCCACGGCAACACCCATCGAGTATGTCGCCGATGCCGCGCCGGAGACGCCCGCCTTCTCGGTCACATCGGTGAAGGTGCCCTCGCTGTTCTGCCGATACAAGCGGTTCCAGTATTTGCCGGCGGATTTGTCGGGAGCAGCGCCAGCGGGCATCGGGTCGAGAAGCCGCGCCCCGTTCGTGAAAAAAATATCGAGCCTGGAGTCTCCGTTGTAATCGAGCAGCGCGACCCCGCCTCCCATTGTTTCGATGAGATATTTCTGACTGGTTGCCGAGTTCTCGTGGCGGAACTCGAGCTTCAGCTCCGCGGTGGCATCGGAGAACTGTATTTCAGGGAGCGTGTAGCCGGCGAGCAGGCAGATTGCGGTAACCGTAACGACGATAAAGCAGCAGGTGTGCCGCACGTGAAGGCCAATATAACGCGGAGCTGCTGTCGGGATGCCGGATTGCGCGTGATTACGACTCGGGTGATCGGTTGTTTCGCTTTCCCCGCGGTTCCGGCGAGCGACCAGGCTGGTGTCTCTGAAGTGTCCTGACCGCTTGCTGACGCGCGCGGCTCGGAAACCGAAGGTACTTGCGAGACGGCAGACCAGGTGACAATGGGCATATGGTCGCTCCTGCCGGTGCGCCGCAATGACGAGCAAGCGCGTAGCTGTGTTCACCGGCGGGCGGCCCGACAAATCCGCGCCCTATCTCGCTGCCTGCCGGGGCGTGGGGCTGGAGCCGATTGAGAACCCCGATTCGCTCGACGGCTGTGAAGGCGTTGTCCTCACCGGCGGCAGCGACGTAAATCCCCTGCGCTACCAGCAAGCGCCCCACGCGGAAACCGATACCCCGGACGACACGCGCGATGAGCGCGAGATTGCGGCGGTCCTCGCGGCCGTACAGAATCGGATGCCGCTGCTCGCCATCTGCCGCGGGCTTCAGCTGATGAATGTGGCGCTCGGCGGCACGCTGCACCAGCACATTGAAGGTCACGATCACAAGGGCGTGCCCGACGTGCATTCCGCGCGTATCGAACCCTCCTCGCGACTCGCCGATATCGTCTGTGCCGCCGAGTACTCCGTCAACTCCCGCCATCATCAGGCCGCCGAGCGCATCGGACGCGGTCTGGTGGTCACCGCGCGCGGAAACGACGGCATTGTGGAAGCGGTTGAGATTCCTGCCTCCGCATTCGCACTAGGTGTACAGTGGCACCCCGAGGACCGGTTCGAAACCCACACAGGAGACCGCCGCCTGTTTGAAGCGTTCGCCCGCGCGGTAGCCGAGAATAGAAGGTAACCAGCTTCTCTCCCGCTCGATGTCGTCACCGGCCAAAGCTCTCAGTGCGCGTCAATTCTTCGGCAGGCACGGCACACTCGCCCGCTGGCACCCGAAATACGAGCATCGCCCGGGCCAGTTGCAGATGGCCGAAGCGGTCGAGGCGGCGCTCCTCGATGGACGGCACCTGATTGTGGAAGCGGGCACCGGGACCGGCAAGACGCTCGCCTACCTTATCCCCGCCATTCTCTCCGGCAAACGCGTAGTGATTTCCACCGGAACCAGAAATCTTCAGGAGCAGCTCTTCTACAAAGACATCCCGTTTCTGCAGCGTCATCTCGAGACGCCCCTGCGCGTCTGCTACATGAAGGGCCGAGGTAACTACGCCTGCCGGCAGAAGATCTACGATGCCGAAAAAATGCCTGTCCTGACCGGCCTCGAAGAGATCGCCGATTTCCAGATTATTCGCGATTGGGAGCGCACGACCGAAACCGGCGATCGCTCGGAAATCCGCACGCTGCCCGAAACCAGCACGATCTGGGCGAAGCTCGACGCCCGCGCCGAGCTGTGCGCCGGCATGAAATGCCAGCAGTTCTCGCGCTGCTTCATTACGGCGATGCATCAGCGCGCGCTCGCGAGCGACATCATAATCGTCAATCACCATTTGTTCTTCGCCGATCTTGCCATCCGCGGTGAAGAAGCCGCGACGGCGATTATTCCGGAGTACTCGGCGGTGATCTTCGATGAAGCGCATGAGATCGAGGATGTTGCCGGGCAGTACTTCGGTGTTTCCGTCAGCAATCACCAGTTCACCGATCTGCGACGGGACATCACCGGAATCCTGCGGCAGAAAAACGCGGGGTCGGCAGAGCTCGACCGGATTCTCGAGATGGCCGAGATCGAGGCCGAGCGTTTTTTCGCATTGTTCTCCGGCAGCGAGGGCCGCGTCGCCTTCCGCGGGCAGGAAGCCTTCCTCGAGCGCCACGGCGATCAGTACGAGGACTTCCTTCGCGCGCTGGAACTCGTCTCTGTGCAGCTCTCGCTCATCCGCAACGGTCCGGATGAGATCGGGCCGCTGTCGCGCCGCGCGCGTGAGTTCGCGGACCGGCTGCGTTTCTGGATGGAATCCGCGCCGGAGGGCTACGTCTATTACGTGGAAAGAAGGGGCCGCAACGGCGTGTACCTGCAGGGCACGCCGATTGACGTGAGTGAAATTCTCGAGCGGCGGCTGTTCGAGTCAGTCGAGACGGTGGTGCTCACCTCCGCCACTCTGGCCATCGCTGGTTCGTTCTCTTTTACCGAGCAGCGACTCGGACTCCGGCACGCGCGCACCCTGATCGTTGACGGACAGTTCGACTACCGGCGCCAGGCCCTGCTGTACGTCCCGCAGCAGCTTCCCGAGCCGCGCAGCGCGGCGTTCACGGCGGCAGCGGCGGAGGAGATCAGGCGTTTGCTCGAAATCAGCCGGGGGCGGGCGTTCGTTCTGTTCACGAGCTATCAGCAGATGCGCGCGGTCTACGACCGAGTATCGCTCGAGGTCGAATTCCCGACGCTGTTGCAGGGGACCGGGCCGCGCACCGCGCTGCTCGAGGAATTCCGCGAGACGCCCAACTGCGTGCTCTTTGCGACCTCATCGTTCTGGCAGGGCGTCGACGTGCAGGGCGACCAGCTCAGCATGGTGATCATCGACAAGCTGCCGTTCGCGGTGCCGAGCGACCCTGTCGTCGAGGCTCGCTCGAACGCGATTCGGAATGCAGGGGGGAATCCCTTTTACGACTACCAGATCCCGCAGGCCGCGCTCGCGCTCAAGCAGGGCTTCGGCCGTCTGATCCGCAGCCGGAGCGATCGCGGCGTTCTCGCCATCCTCGATAATCGGATCATCAGGCAACGTTACGGGCAGGTCTTTTTCGACAGTCTTCCAAGCTATGCTTTCACCACGAACCTCGCCGATGTCGAGGCGTTCCTGAGGGAGGGGTAATGTACGAAGTTTCCGTAGAGCACAAGTTCGCGGCGGGGCATGCTCTGCGCAATTACCGGGGCCGC
>DASSSG010000333.1:0-2215 GCA_035708545.1 Bryobacteraceae bacterium
GAATTGTCCTGAAACGCCGCATGCGTCTGGTCGATGCCGGTGTCGAGAATGCCAATCTTCACGCCCGCGCCGGCATTCGATTCGCCGCCGCGGACCACGGCCCACGCCTGCGAGGCCCTGATAAGCTGCAGCGCGCCGCTCATGTGCCGCTTCAAGCGATGGAGCTTGTCAACGTATGCGACACCGGGCAACTTCTCCAGTTCGGCCGCTTCTTCCGGCGTGGCGAGCACGAAAACCGCATTTGCGAGCGTCTGCACCGCGCCCGTAACGCGGACCCTGCGCTCTTCGAGCGCCGCACGCACACTCTGCTGGCGAGCTTCGATGGCCTGCCGCTGATCCATGGCGGCTTTGGTTTGGAGGTCTTTACGGGACGCCAGCCCGGCTGCGACTGGCGCATCTTCAAGGATGAGCGCGTACCGCTCGGGACGGCCCTGCGGCAGGGCGGCGCCTGCCGCAAGCAACAGCAGCGCGAGGGTTTTCACGGCACGGGGGACGTATGAGTTCATACGGGAGTTTCGTCAAAGCCACCGTATCACCGGTACTACGAGGGTGCGCTGCTCATCGGAGGCGAGCGATGAACTGAGGGGCCACACGGGCAAGCAGCCTTGACTTCTCTCGAATTGGACGGCATACTCCATATATGGAGCGAACTACGCGCCGGCCACAACGCGGTGTCGAAGCCATCCACATTGCCGCGGAACGCCGCCGCGACCCGGGAGTGCGGCGGCAGATGTCCGCGCCCGCGATGCGCGGTTTTTTCAACATTGTCGAGCGCTGGAAGCTGACGAACGAGGAACAACGCGGCCTGCTCGGCTGGCCGCCTGAGTCGACGTTCTACAAATACAAAGCCGGCAACATTGGGACGCTGTCTTACGACACGCTGATGCGGATTTCGCTGGTGCTCGGGATTTATAAGGACCTGCGGATCCTTTACCCGGAGAGCGATCTGTCGGACCGCTGGGTCAAGCTGCCGAACAACAACCCGCTGTTCGGCGGGAGGCCCGCGCTCACGCTGATGGTCAATGACGGCATTGACGGGCTGTATCAGGTTCGCCGTTTGCTGGACGGCCGCCGCGGCGGCTGGAGCTGATGCCGCCCATAACGCGACTGCGCGCGCGGGATACCTGCCGGCTGGTCCCGACGCTGTACCCGAGCACGGGGATTTTCGACGAGATCAGCGCGCCCGAAGACCTGCCGCTTCTCGTGGAGCTCGAGACGTGGACGAACGACCGCATCTCGACCGAGCTCGGCGTGCTGCACAGGCTGCCCGCGAGTGAATGGGTGATCGGACGGCCGATGGCCAGTGTCGTAATGGCGGCTTTCTGCCACCCGCGCGTGGGCGGCGGCCGGTTCAACGGGCCCGATCGGGGTGCATGGTACGCCGGCCGCACCCTCGACACGGCGCATGCCGAGGTGATCTATCACCGCACAGCCGAGCTCGCCGAGATCGGCGTGTTCGAAACGCGCGTGCAGGTCAGGTTGTATGTGGCCGACTTTCGCGCGGTGTTTCACGATGTGCGCGCAGCGGTTGCCGACAACGAACCGGTGCACGATCCGGTGAGTTACACGGCATCGCAGGCGCTCGGCCGCGAGTTGCTCGACGCGGGCTCCAAAGGCGTAATCTACCGCAGCGTCCGCCACCGTGGCGGCGAGTGCATCTGCTGTTTTCGCCCGCGGCTGGTCGAGAACATCAGGCCGGATGCTCACTTCGAGTACCGATGGGAAGGCACGCGCGCGCCGAACGTGCGCCGGTTGTGATCAGGCAACGATGTGCTGCTTGTTCTACGGGAGGCTCAGCAGATACGATGTAACGCGGTCCGTTTCGCGCGAGCTGAAGCGGTAGGGCGGCATGCTGGTGCCGGGCGACAGCTTCTGCGGATCGCGAAAATGCTCTTCGATCCATTCGCGCGAGCGGCGCTGCGCCAGGCCGTTCAGCGCCGGTCCGTGCTTCATGCCGAAGCCGTTCACCTGATGGCAGACGCCGCACCGGTGCTGCTGGTAAATAATCGCGCCGTCCAACGCAAACTGCGGCGCCGAACGCAGCGCCTCGGCATTCTTTTCGTTTAGTTTCAGCAGAAACGCCGCGAGCGCGTTGAGCTGCGCATCACTCAACTGCACGGGAGGCATCGAGGTGCCCGGGACTACCGCCTGGGGGCGCCGGAAATGATCGAGCAGCCACGCCGCCGAGCGGCGCCTGTTGGTGTGCGTCAGCTCC
>DASSSG010000334.1:0-2669 GCA_035708545.1 Bryobacteraceae bacterium
GTAAGTGCCGCTCCGGCCGCCAGCGAAGCTGCGCACAGCGCCGCGCCGACGCCGCTGATGGGCTGGTTCTCCGGCCACGGAATCGCCTTATCGGCCAGCTTCTTCGCAACAACAAGCGATACTGCGGACATTGCTCAGGTCCTCTTCTTTCCGGATTCAAGGGCGAGCTCGGTGAGCCGCTCCTGAATCTCATTGACTGTAAAACCCTGCGCGGAGACGGTGGCGACGAACTCGCTGACGAGCTGCGTGAGCCTCCGCTGGCGCTGCGCTTCGTCCTGCCGAACCTTTTTCGTGCTGATGAAGGTGCCGGTGCCCTGCTGCGTCTCGAGCACTCCCCGAATCTCCAGCTCGCGATAGGCGCGCACGACGGTGTTCGGGTTGATGGACAGGTCCACCGCAAGCTGGCGGACCGTGGGCAGCTGATCGCCTGCCTGCAACATCCCGGAAGCAGTGGCGAACAGCACCTGATCGATAATCTGGCGGTACACGGGAACCCCGCTTCGGATATCGAGCCGGAACCGGAAGCGCGTCGCTGTCACGCTTATATATTGTACTATTTAACTATAACAGTCAAGCGAAAAAGCGTGACCTCATGACTGTATGCTGCACGCACCGATGGCGATTCCGCAGTGGAGCGGATACGTGCGGCCGGGATTCGGGATCCGGTCCTGCCGTGGCGGGACGTGCTGCACGACGGGCCGGTTCCGGCGGGCCTGACGCTGCCCGAGCTCTCGCGCGTTCGCGCCCGGTTCCTCGCGGACTCCGCCGCGGGCGACTTCGACGAAGTGCTGCGCGGATTCGCAGAGCGCGATGCGGCGATACTCGCTGCCGGTGAGATCGCGTTATGGTTCGAGCACGATCGTGAAGCTGAACGGAATCGACCGCTGGCAGGGCGGCGTGCGCCTCAGTGGCGAAAGTGCCGCACGCCGGTGAAGACCATGGCGAGCCCCAGCCGGTTCGCGGCCTCGATGACGTCCTGGTCTTTCACCGATCCGCCCGGCTGTATAACGGCGGTGATCCCGTGCCTGGCGGCTTCTTCGATGCCGTCGGGGAAGGGAAAGAAGGCGTCGCTCGCGAGCACGGTTCCCGAGAGCGGGAGCACTGCCTTCATGGCGCCGACCTTCACCGAATCCACCCTGCTCATCTGACCCGCGCCCACACTGATGCTTTGTCCCGCGCGGGCATACACGATCGCGTTCGACTTCACATGCTTGGACACCTTCCAGCCGAAGTCAAGGGCTCGCCACTCCTGCTCGCTCGGCGGCCGCTCGCTGACCACGCGCGCCTCACCGCGCGTGAGCTTGTGCTGGTCGGCCGTCTGGACCAGATATCCACCGCTGATCGATTTGACCACGAGCTCCTCGGGCGCGGGCGCCACTTCGATCAGCCGGAGGTTCTTTTTCGCTCCGAGAATAGACAACGCTTTAGCCGAGTAACCGGGCGCGGCGATGGCTTCGATGAAGGTCTTTGCCACCTCTGCGGCGGTTTCTTCATCGAGCGCGCGATTGAACGCGAGCACCCCTCCAAACGCCGAGACTGGGTCCGCCTCGAAGGCCTTGCGGTAGCTGTGGCAGAGCGTGTCCTGTTCGGCACATCCGCATGGATTCGTGTGCTTGATGATCGCCGACGCCGGACCGTCGAACTCCTGAATGAGCTGCCAGGCGGCATCAAGGTCGACGAGGTTGTTGTAGGACAGCTCCTTTCCCTGGAGCTTCCGGGCAGCCGCGACGCCTCCGCGATTGCGAGAGTAGAGCGCCGCCGCCTGGTGCGGATTTTCGCCGTACCGCAATGCCACTGTGCGCGGCGTCAGGATCGACAGCACAGCGGGCGTGGGATCACGCAGCTCGCCGAAGCCGTCATCGCCATGATCGATGCTCGCGAGTCGTGCCGTGATCGCGGCGTCGTATTTCGCTGTCAGCGCGAACGCCTTCTTCGCAAGTGTCCAGCACGTGCTCACCGACAGCTCGCCGTTGCGCGCGCCCAGCTCGACCAGGATACCGGCGTAATCCTCCGGCGAAACCACGACCGCGACGTCCTGAAAGTTCTTGGCGGCAGCGCGAATCATCGTGGGCCCGCCGATGTCGATGTTCTCGATCAGCTCGGGCACGGCCGCATCCTCGCGCGCGGCGATCCTCTCGAACTCGTAGAGGTTGACAACAACCATGTCGATGAGCGGGATGCCGTGCTCTTCCACCGCGCGCATGTGTTCGGGAAGCGAGCGGCGCGCGAGCATTCCACCGGCGACTTTGGGATGCAGGGTTTTCACGCGGCCATCCAGCATTTCGGGAAACCCGGTCAGGTCGGCAACCTCGCGGACGGGCAGCGCGGCCGAGCGAATCGCGGCCGCAGTGCCGCCGGTCGAAACGAGCTCGATACCGAGCTGATGCAGGTCGCGCGCAAAGTCGACGACACCTGTTTTATCAGTCACGCTGAGCAGCGCGCGCTTGATTGTTGGCATGGAACCCTCATTTTCTCATGGGCTTGCGAGGCCCGGCCGCTATAATCGGATCGTGTCTTACCGCGTGACGCTGATTCCCGGTGACGGTATCGGACCCGAAGTGGCCGACGCCACGGTGCGCGTTGTGAACGCGACCGGCGCGGACATTCACTGGGAACGCGCCGAGCTGACCGGCGACATTATCGTCGAGGCGGGCCAGGTGCTGCCGCCG
>DASSSG010000335.1:0-2446 GCA_035708545.1 Bryobacteraceae bacterium
AGCCGGGGCTGACATTTCCGGCTGGCTGCTACTATAGAGGTTCAGAAGGGGCGTAGTTTCAACGGTAGAACAGCGGTCTCCAAAACCGCGAGTGGGGGTTCGAATCCCTCCGCCCCTGCCAGCATTATTCGGCTCGGATCGTGCTGAGCCGTAACCAGCGGATACATTACAGCGAGCTCGAAAGATGGCGGACAATTTTATTGCGAAAGTGGGACAGTGGCCGGCTCAGACCAGGAGCTACTTCGAAGAACTGCAGCAGGAGATGCGCCGCGTCACATGGCCCAACCCGAAGCAGGTGCGCGCGACGACCGCCGTCGTGATCGCGACCATCTTCGCTTTTGCTGGGTACTTCCTTGTGGTCGACTTCGTCCTCGGTCGAAGCATCACAAAGCTGTACGACGTGCTCGGAAAGTAGTAAGTCATGGCAGACCAGGATCCAACCCAGTGGAGTGAGCGCGAAACAGGCGAGACTTCGTCTTCGCCGGCTTCGATCGCGTCCGAACCCGGCCTCGACGGCAGCGACGAGTCCGCCGAGGCCGCAGCAGCTACCGAAACCGACCAGGATACCGCGGAACCCCCCGCGCCGGAACAGCCCGCCATCCGTGTCGACGAGCCGGGCAAGAGCTGGTACATCATTCACACTTACTCGGGTTTCGAAAACAAGGTCGCCGAATCGCTCCGCAGCCGGGCCGAGGCCTTCGGCTTTGCCCACCAGATCGGGCAGATTCTGATTCCCACCGAAGAAGTTGTCGAGCTCCGCGGCGGCAGGAAGGTCACGAGCAAGCGACTCCTCTACCCGGGTTATGTTCTGGTGCAGATGGAAATGAACGACGAGCTCTGGCACGCGGTGAAGAATACCCCGCGCGTGACCGGTTTCGTGGGGGGCGGCAACACCCCGGTACCGCTGTCTTCCGACGAGGTGAACGCGGTGCTCTACCGGCAGCAGACCTCCGCGGATCGCCCGCGGCCGAAGCTCACGTTCGAGAAGAACGAAAACGTTCGCATCATCGACGGCCCGTTCACGAATTTTTCCGGGAAGGTCGACGAGGTCAACCCGGAGCGCAACACGCTGCGAGTGCTCGTCACGATTTTCGGCCGCGCGACGCCCGTCGAACTCGATTTCCTGCAGGTCGAAAAGGTTTAGCGCTCGTCGAGAAGCGCACAAAGGACACACACGATGGCAAAGAAAGTTACTGCGCAGGTAAAACTCCAGATTCCGGCTGGCAAAGCGACGCCGGCGCCGCCCGTTGGGACCGCGCTCGGTCCGCAGGGCGTCAACATCATGGAGTTCTGCAAGGCATTCAACGCGAAGACTTCAGGCAAGGACCAGGAAGGCCTGATCATCCCGGTGGTGATCACGATCTATAACGACCGCTCGTTCACCTTTATCACCAGGACGCCGCCGGTCCCCGTGCTTGTGAAGCGCGCGGTGAACCTCGCCAAGGGTTCGGCCGAACCGAACAAGAACAAGGTCGGCCGCATCACGCAGAAACAGGTCGAGGAGATCGCGAAGGTGAAGATGCCCGATCTGAATGCGTTCGATCTCGATGCCGCGGTGCGCAGCGTCAAAGGCACCTGCCGTTCCATGGGCGTCGAAGTCGTCTAGCTTCTTTCCCGCGGCCACTCCGGTGGCAATGCCCGCGCTCACGGCCGCTCCGGTTCGCGCAACACCATTGCCGTCGCCTGCTCGCGAGCGCGCCGAGAGCCGATCGGCAGGCCGAGCGTGAGTTGCAGCCGTTCCCGTCCGTTCCAGGTCAACTCGCCGGCAAGCCGGCGGAGTGTGCGTGCAAGCCGCCAGCCCGGACGACACTCCTCTGTTACCCTGTCTCCTTATGCCGGAAGCGAACCCGTTTCTGGATCCGCTCCGGTTTGAACGACGGCCCCCGCCGTGCTCGATCGTCATCTTCGGAGCCAGCGGCGATCTTACCCGCCGCAAGCTGATCCCGGCGCTCTACCGGCTGGCCTACGATCGCCGCATTCCGCCCGGTTTTGCCATTCTCGGCACCTCGCGCAGTGCGCTGACGGACGACCAGTTCCGCGACCGGATGCGCGACGCTCTCAAAGAATTTCTCGACGAAGATACGCCGTTCGACGAGCACCTCTGGAGCGATTTCCACCGTGGTCTCTTCTATTGCGCCGGCGACGTGCACGACCCCGACTCGTTTCCGCAACTCGCTCGCCGTCTGCACGAGATTACCGAACAGCGCCGAACCGAGGACAACGCGATCTTTTATCTGTCTACGCAACCGAGCCACTACGAAGCCGTAATCCGAGGCATCGAATATGCAAAGCTCAACCGCGGCGGCCGTGGCTGGCGGCGCGTAGTCATTGAAAAACCGTTCGGGCAGGACCTTGAAAGCGCGCGCGCCCTCAACGCCGCCGTGCAGCAGGTTTTCCCCGAGAAAGAGATCTATCGCATCGATCATTATCTGGGCAAGGAAACCGT
>DASSSG010000336.1:0-5568 GCA_035708545.1 Bryobacteraceae bacterium
TGCCGAGATAGAAACCGATCAGCGTTTTGCCGATCATGAACAAGACAGCGGTGCCGAAGGCACCCAGGGCGACGTCGCCCCACGTCACATGAATGTCGGGCAGGAATCGGAACATGGCAGCGAAGAGGAAAGCGATGACGAGAAACGTGACTGCTGCGTTCCCGGCCTGGAGTAACCATTCGGGCGTCTTCAGCCAGTAGGCAAAATACTGGCCCATTGCCGCTACGGCCGCGTTAATCGCGAGCGAAACGAGAAGAAGAAAGCCAAATGCGAGCACGACGGCGAATGAAAGCAGCCGCTCGCGCAACACACCGAGCACCGTTTTGATTCCGAACTTCGTTTCCTTCGTCGGTACGTCCCAGATTGTGTTCAGAGCGTCACGCAGTTCCGCGACGACACTCGATGCGCCGAAGAACAGAGTTATGAGGCCGAGTACAGTCGCGACACCGCCGGCGAACGGATCCGCGGCCGCTTTGATCAGGCTCTGGATGACTTCCGCGCCAGGGCGGCCCACCAACTCCTGAATTTGCCAGACGAGCTGTCCGGTTGCCGCTTCCCGTCCAAATGCGAAGCCAGCGATCGCGAGCACCACGATGACGAGTGGCGCGAGGGATAACATCGTGTAAAACGCGAGCGAGGCGCCAAGCCGCGGCACTCGGTGACGATACCAGTCGTCGCCGAGCCGCAACAGCAGATACCTGATCTCGCGCCAGCGGAGCGTTCGGATACGGCGAAACTCGAGGCGCGTGTCCGTTTCCGTGTTGTCGATTCCGCAAACGCGGCGCGTTGGCTCCACGAAATGTCTCCGCAACTGTGGGACGCGACATCAGAATGGGCGTTTCCGGCTGCGCCATACGACAGAGAATTTGACGCGGCACCGCCAACACCACTCTGTCACGGTGTTACCCGTAACTGGCGTGGCCGCAACAGCTAGCGCTTGAAACATTTCGGGGCCGCCTGAGTCTATGTTCCAGAACATTGGGCCGATCCGCCCCGGCGGCGGGGCCGCGCTCACTTGTCCTGCGTGCACACACTTGCGCGCTTTTTCTGTAGTGTGCGCACATCGCGAAATAACTCGGTTTGTGGTGTTCCACACGCAGGGGAGGGAGTTTGGAGAAGCGCTGTTCGTTCCGCAGTTTCTTCCTGGGCGGGTTCGAGTGCTCGACGCACAAACTGCGGGACGGCCGGCGCCTGGACCTGACTGCGGCCACGCGCCACGATGCGTTGGCCGAACGGGATTATCGGTTCGTACAGCAATACGGTTTTCGCACTGTACGTGACGGTATCCGCTGGCATCTGATCGAGCGATCTTCCGGCCGCTACGACTGGTCCTCCGCGCTGCCAATGATCCGCTCGGCACGCGAGGCGCGCATACAGGTCATCTGGGATCTCTTTCACTATGGTTATCCGGATGACGTAGATATTTTCAGCGCGGCGTTCGTCGACCGTTTCGAGCGGTTCGTCCGCGCTTTCGCGCGCATGTACGCGAGCGAGTTCGGGCGTGATGCCGAGTTGTATGTGTGTCCGACAAACGAGATCTCCTTCTTCTCGTGGGGCGGCGGTGAAGCCGGATGTCTGAATCCGTTCGCGACAGGCCGCGGTTTCGAGCTGAAACGTCAGCTTGCACGTGCCAACGTTGCGGCCGTCGAAGCGGTATGGGAGCACATGCCGCGCGCACGGATTGTGCAGATCGATCCCGCGATACACATTACGGCCGATCCGGCGACAGCTGCGCAGAGTCATCTGCTCGATGCTGAAAGGCAAAGGCAGTACATGTTCCAGGCGTGGGACATGATTGCCGGCCGCATCTGCCCCGAACTGGGCGGCCGCGCCGAGTATCTGGACATAGTCGGTGTGAATTATTACGTGCAGAACCAGTGGCTGCACAAACAGCACACGATTTACCGTGGCCATCGGCTGTACCGGCCGCTCGCGCTGATTGTCGCGGAGTTGTGGCAGCGCTACGGCCGGCCGCTGTTCATCGCCGAAACCGGAATCGAGGACGATCTGCGCGCTCCATGGCTGAGATATGTCTGCGATGAAGTCGCGGATGCGCTGCGGATGCATGTGCCCGTGGAAGGAGTTTGCCTGTATCCGGTGGTGAATCATCCCGGATGGGATGACGCGCGGCATTGCTGCAACGGCCTGCTCGATTACTGCGATGACTCTGGCGAGCGGCAGGCGCACACGCCGCTGGCCGAAGAGATTCTGCGGCAGGACCGCCGCATGACGGCGCTGTGGGATGCGCTTACCCGCGAAACCCGCGCGCATGAGGCCTTTTGTCCGGTCTCCGAAGGCTGGACTGAACGGAGAAGACGATACCATGAAAAATCAGTTCCATTCACCGGCGAACGACCTGCTTTGCCTGTCTCACCTGCGCTGGGGATTCGTGTACCAGAGACCGCAGCACCTCATGAGTCGTTTCGCGAAGACTAAACGCGTCTTCTTCGTTGAAGAACCACTGTTCACGAATGACTCCATACCGCGCGTGGATACGCGCATGTGCGAAGAAAGCGCGGTCACTGTATGCGTTCCTCAGCTGCCGCACGATCTCGGTCCCGACACGATGACCACGATTCAGAAGCTGCTTCTGAACAACCTTATTTCCGACTACGGCATCAGCGACTACATTCTCTGGTACTACACACCGATGGCGCTCGACTTTTCACGCCATCTCACTCCTGCGATCACAGTGTTCGACTGCATGGACGAACTATCGGCGTTCGCCGGCGCGCCGCGCGAGATGAAAGAACGCGAGGCGGAGATGCTGAAGCGCGCCGACATCGTGTTCACAGGTGGGCAGAGCCTGTACGAGGCGAAGAAAGACCGCCACTGTGACGTGCACTGCTTCCCTTCGAGCGTAGATGCGCAGCACTTCGCGAAGGCGCGAACAGTGAGGCAGGACCCTGAAGATCAGCGGCACATCGCGCATCCCCGCCTCGGATATTGCGGAGTAATTGATGAGCGCATGGATCTCACGCTGATCGAAGGCGTGGCGAAGGCGCGTCCCGGCTGGCAGATCGTGATGCTCGGTCCGGTCGTGAAAATCAACCCCTATACGCTGCCCAGGCTGCCCAACATTCACTATCTCGGCGGAAGGAAGTACAACGAGCTGCCACAATATCTCGGCGGCTGGGATGTCGCGATACTGCCCTTCGCGCACAACGACTCCACGCGGTTCATCAGCCCGACCAAGACACCTGAGTACCTCGCAGGCGGAAGGCCTGTGGTCTCCACATCCATCACCGACGTTGTTCGCCCGTATGGCGAGATGAAACTGGTCCGCATCGCCGACACCGTCGAAGACTTCGTGAAAGCGGCGGAAGCTGCGATGGACCAGGACGCGAAAAGCCGAAACTGGCGAACTACCGCAGATGCGATGCTCTCGCAGATGTCTTGGGATCTGACCTGGCAGAAGATGGCCTGGCTGATCGCGGACAAAACCGCCGAGAAAAAGCTCGCCGCGCGCAACGTCGGGTTGGGAGCCGGCTCGCGGCCCGCGGTGCTCGGGGACTGAGCCACGAGAAGACAACAGGGAAGAGGCGAGAGATCGATGTTTGATTTCCTGATCGTCGGGGCGGGATACGCAGGTTCTGTCTGCGCAGAGCAGCTGGCGCGCAGGTTCAGCAAGAAGGTGCTCATTTGCGACCGCCGAAACCACATCGGCGGCAACGCGTATGACCATTACAACGAGCACGGCATTCTGGTTCACAGATACGGACCTCATATCTTCCATACAAACTCCGCCGACGTATTCGATTATCTGTCGCGCTTTACGCAGTGGCGGCAGTTTGAGCACCGCGTGCTGGCCAACGTCGACGGAAAGCTGGTGCCGATTCCCATCAATCTCGATACCGTGAACAAACTGTATGAGCTCGACCTGACCTCGGACGAGCTCGAGAGGTGGTTCGAGATGCGGGCGGAGAAACGCGATCAGATCCGAACCTCCGAAGATGTCGTGGTCAGCCGCGTCGGGCGCGAGCTCTACGAAAAGATGTTCCGGGGCTACACACGGAAGCAGTGGAGCCTCGACCCCTCAGAACTGGATTCGCAGGTGATCGCCCGGATTCCGATCAGGACGAACCGCGATGATCGGTACTTCACGGACACTTACCAGGCTATGCCGAAGCACGGCTACACACGGATGTTCGAGAACATGCTCGACCATCCGAATATCAGGATCATGCTGAATGCCGACTACCGTGACGTCGCGCGTGAGGTTTCGTATCGCGAGATGATCTACACCGGGCCGATCGACGAGTTTTTCGACTTCCGTTTCGGCAGGCTGCCGTATCGATCACTGGAATTCAGACACGAGACGCACGACCGGGAGTGGTTCCAGATCGCACCCGTCATTAATTACCCGAACGAAAATGTTCCGTACACGCGCATCACTGAATTCAAATGGCTGACGGGCCAGCAGCATCCGCAGACGAGTATCGTGTACGAGTTCCCCCAATCTGACGGCGACCCGTATTACCCGGTGCCACGCGCTGAAAACCAGGCGCTTTACAGGCAATATCAGCTGCTGGCCGAGGAGACCGAGCGCGTACACTTCGTCGGACGGCTTGCTACTTACAAGTACTACAACATGGATCAGGTAGTGGCTCAGGCGCTGACTCTCGTGGCTAAGATGAATAACCAGAGACGGCTGGAACTGACCCGGCCGGCTCCGCTGCACGTGCGGCCTGCAGCGGTGGTCGTGCCGGCGCTGGTCGAGAAGGTCTCGTAAGATTCAGGCCACAGCCTTGATGGCCCTGATGCGGTCGCGGATCTGGGCGGCGCGCTCGAACTCGAACTTCTTTGCATAATCGCGCATCTGTTGCTCGAGCTCGGCCAGGAGCTGGTCGCGCTGTGCCGGCGTCAGCTCTTCAGCAGGACTCTCCGGCCCGGTTTCCACGGTCACGTAGTCAGCCTCGGCAACCGCAACCAGGCTCATATCGATGGGCTTGATGATTGACTGCGGAGTAATCCCGTTCTCCTGGTTCCACGCAATCTGAATCGCGCGCCGGCGGTTGGTCTCATCCAGCGCCCGCTTCATGCTGTCCGTGATCACATCGGCGTACAGGATCGCTCTCCCCTCGAGGTGGCGCGCCGCGCGTCCGATCGTCTGGATCAGCGAGCCTCCCGAACGCAGGAAGCCCTCCTTGTCGGCATCAAGGATGGCGACGAGGGAGACCTCGGGAAGATCGAGGCCTTCGCGCAGCAGGTTGACACCGATCAGCACGTCGTACTCGCCGCGGCGGAGGTCGCGGATAATCCTGATTCGGTCCAGGGTGCTGACCTCGGAGTGCATGTACGCGCAGCGGACCCCGACCTCGGCGTAGTATTCGGCGAGGTCCTCCGCCATGCGTTTTGTCAAAGTCGTCACGAGAACGCGCTCGCGACGCTCGGCACGGATCCTGATTTCGTGCAGCAGATCGTCAACCTGCCCCCTGATCGGCCGGACTTCGACCTCCGGGTCGACCAACCCGGTCGGCCGGATAATCTGCTCCACGACGACTCCGGCGGACTTAGTAAGTTCGTACGGCCCCGGTGTGGCCGAAACATAGATGGCCTGATGGACGC
>DASSSG010000337.1:0-9366 GCA_035708545.1 Bryobacteraceae bacterium
ACCGCGGTTGTGAATCACTACAACACGCACCCGGTCGCTGGGACTGAGCGACAAACAGAAGGCTGATCTGGTCGAGTTCCTGAAGACGCTGTGAGATTCAAATAAACTGAAATCACATGCGGCGAGCGCGCCCGCTCATCCTTCTCTCCCTTCTCGTCGTCCTCGTAACCCTCGGTGTTGCCTGGCGCGTGCAGCGAGAGGCTGCCCGGAACGAAGCGCCCGCGGCGCCTGCCCGCCTTCCCGAACGCGTCACGGCACAGGCCGGGAAGTGGAGCTGGCGGCATGCTGTGGGCGAGTTCACGCGCGTCGAAGTGCTCGCTGATGATATGAGGCAGGTCAGCGAGCCCTCGCGTTACGAGCTGCGCGGCGTTGAAGTGCGCATCTTCGACGAAAAGAAGCCCGCGGCCTGTCACCGCATCACGAGCGCGCGCGCCGACTTCGATATCAGCGACGGCGTTTTCTTCTCCGAAGGAGAAGTAACCATCGCCATGGACACCGCCGCCGACGGCAAACCATCGGGCCGCGCCATGCAGATCCGGTCTTCCGGCGTCCGTTTCGAGAGCAAGACGGGCAGGGTTTCGACCGAGCGGCCAACCTTCTTCACCTTCGATCGGGGCGAAGGACAGTCCACCGGAGCCGAATACGATTCGAACGCGCGCGAGCTGCGCATGCACAAAGATGTCGTCCTCAAGTGGCGCGGCGAGAAGCCCGGCGACACGGCTATGGAAGTCACGGCCGGCAACGTGTTCTACAAGGAGGCCGAGGCGAAGATCTTCCTGAACCCGTGGGCGAAGCTTCGGCGCGATACGTTCACGCTCGAAAGCGCGGGCGCGGTTGTGACCCTCGCCAAAGGAGCGATCCAGCTCGTCGAAGCAAAAGACGGACATGGCAGTGACACCCGGCCCAACCGGAAGACCGACTACGCCGCCGACCAGCTCAACATCGACTTCGGACCGAAGGGCGAGGTCACGAAGGTCCTCGGTGAGGGCAATGCTCGACTCACCTCAACGACGGCGACCGCGGTCACGACCGTCACGACGAAGCGCGTCGACCTCAGCTTCGACGCCGCGGCCGGCGAAAGCACGCTGCGCCGCGCTGATGCCAACGGCGCCGCCGTGCTCGAATCGAAGCCCCTCCCCAGGAGCGGCGGTCCCCTGCCCGACACACGTATTCTGCGCAGCGAAACCGTGATCCTGACGATGCGTCCGGGTGGCGAGGAGATCGACGCCGTCGAGACGCACGCCCCCGGCGAGATCGAGTTCATACCGAATCGTCCTGACAGCCGGCACCGCACGATGAAGGCGGAGCGCATGTCGGTAAAGTACGGAAACGCGAACCGCATGCAGTCCTTCCGCGCCTTTACGGTCGCCACCCGCAGCGACAATCCGCAGCCCGCAGGCAAGCCCGCCGTGCCGCCCTCGCTGACATGGAGCCGCGACCTGCAGGCGGAGTTCGACCCTGCGACCGGCGATATGAAGCGGCTCGAGCAGTGGACCGACTTCCGGTACGAAGAAGGAGACCGGCGCGCGCGTGCCGAACATGCGACCTTCGATGCGGCATCCGACGTGATCACTCTCACCGGCAAGGCGCGAGTCTGGGAGCCCACCGGTTCCACCGACAGCGATCGCATCGTTATGAACCAGCGCACCGGCGGCTTTGAAGCCGTGGGAAACGTCAGCTCCACCCGCCTGCCCGACAAGAAGCCCGCGAATCCGAAGGCCGGTTCGCCATCGCCAATGCTTACGGGCGACGATCCCGTGCAGGCGCAAGCCACCCGCATGACCTCGGCCGAACGCAATCAGAAGATCACGTACGAAGGCAACGCGGTAATGTGGCAGGGAGCAAATCGGCTTACCGCGGACCGCATAGACATCGACCGCTCCGCCACTCGGCTCGATGCCCGCGGCAACGTGAACAGCCGATTTGTCGAGCGCGAGAACGATGCGAACAGAGACGCTCCGAAGAAGAGCGGCGCGCGGAAGTCGGACGCACCAGGAAACAAGATGCCCAGGCCCGGTGTGTTCACGTCCATAGTCGCGCCCGAACTTACGTGGTTCGATAAAGAACGCGTCGCACACTACCGCGGAGGAGTGACCCTGTCGCGGCCGGGGCTCACCGTGAAATCGCTCGAACTCAGGGCATGGATGAACGATTCGACGCTGGAGAAGGCCTTCGCCGAGGGCAGCGTCAACATCGTCATGGTGTCCCCCGGGCGTACGCGCGCCGGAACCGGCGAGCACGGCGAATACTATCCGGCCGACGAGCACATGGTGCTCACCGGCAGCCCGGCGCAATTCACCGATTCTGCGAAGGGCACGACACGCGGGCGTGAATTGACCTGGTATGCCCGCAATGATAGGCTGCTCGTTGAGGGTGCGGAAGCTCAGCCGGCCATCACAATTTTCCGAAGGAAACACTAGCGTGCCGTCCCGGATACCGCTTGCTGACGCGCGCGGCTCGGAAGGGTCGCTTCTGAGCCGCGATCGTCAGGGAGCGGTTGTCAACAATAACGCGGGACACCATACCAGCGCCGGACCGAGCACGCGATCGCCAAACGGCAACGGTGCGGGCCTCGAGAGCGCGGAAGCTGACATCGCCGGTGACGTTGCCGTCGGCCCGGAAAAGCCTCGCCAGGTCCTGCAGACCTGCGAAATCACCAAAACCTATCGTGGCCGCAAAGTCGTTGACGACGTATCCATAGCCGTCGAGGAGGGCCAAGTCGTCGGTCTGCTCGGCCCGAACGGCGCCGGCAAGACGACCTCCTTCTACATGATGGTCGGGCTCGTAAGTCCCGATTCAGGCCGCGTCATGCTCGACGCCGAGGACATCACCAGCCTGCCAATGTACCTGCGCGCCCGCCGCGGCATCAGCTATCTGCCGCAGGAAGCGTCGATATTTCGCAAACTCACAGTCGAAGAGAATCTCCTCGCGATCCTCGAAACGATGCGCCTGAACGCGCGCGAGCGGCACGAGCGCATGAACCAGCTCATCGAGCAGCTCGGGCTCGAGAAGGTCCGCCGTAACAAAGGCTACACCCTGTCCGGCGGCGAGCGCCGCAGAGTCGAGATCGCTCGTTCGCTGGTCATCCATCCGCACTTCCTCCTGCTCGATGAGCCGTTCTCAGGCATTGATCCGATTCAGGTTCTCGAGCTGCAGCGGATTATTTCCGACCTGAAACGGGCCGGCATCGGCATTCTCGTCACCGATCACAACGTCCGCGAGACCCTCGCCGTCACCGATCGAGCCTACATCATCAGCAACGGCCGGATTTTCCGCGCGGGTACCCCGGAAGCACTCAGTGCCGACCCCGAGGTCCGGCGCGTGTATCTCGGTGAAAACTTTAGTTGGTGATCGTCTCTAGCATTTCCAGGGCCATTTTTCCTTCCAGACCACCGATTCTGCGGTAGAATTGCCATAGATGAGCCTGCTTTCGCCCCGTCTGCAGTTGCGGGTAGCCCAGAAGCAAATTCTTACACCCGGTCTCGTGCAGATGGTGACCGTTCTCCAGCTCAACCGGCTGGAGCTGCGGGAGATGATCGCGCAGGAAATCGCTCTGAACCCGGTGCTCGAAGAGCAGGCGGACGGCGGCGAGGAAATCACGCCGCAGGAGCTCCAGGAACTCCTCGAGGCCGAGCGGCTCGGCGATCCGGCCGACAAGGAACTGCTCGAGGCCGTCAACGAGGCTCTCAACGGCTCGGTCGATCTCGCCGATCTCGACTTGTCCGAAATTCTGCCCGCCGACGCCCCGGCGCCCGTCCCCGAAACCGAGTCCCCCACCGCGGCAGCGGAGGCGCCCCCGGAACCCGCAAGGACCGAGTCCGACCCCTTCGACGAGATCGACTTTGGATCGTTCTTCGATGACTACCTCGACCCCGGCTATAAAACGCCGTCATCGGAGTCGGTCGAGAAGCCTTCGTTCGAAACGTTTCTTTCCGCGCCCGTCACCCTGACGCAGCATCTGCAGTCTCAGCTTGCAATCGAGGTGATGCCCGAGGCCGTCCGGGATGCCGCCGACACCATCATCGGCAATCTGAACGATGACGGCTATCTCCCGATATCGCTGCAGGAAATCAGCGAGTCCGGCGGCCACAATCTGAGCGATGTCGAACAGGCGCTGAAACTGGTGCAGTCCCTCGATCCATCCGGCATCGGCGCGCGCGATATCCGCGAATGCCTGCTGCTTCAGCTTGAAGCCCGAAACGGCCGCGGCGGAATTGCCTGGCAGATTGTCTCCGACCACCTGAAGCTGCTGAGCACAAGGCAGTTTCGCGAACTCGCGAAGATCCTGGGCCGTCCTGCCGAGCACATCCAGATCGCCGGCGCCGTGATCCAGCACCTGGACCCGCGCCCCGGTCTGCGCTTCTCGGGTCCCGGCGCCCGTCCGGTCGAGCCCGACGTCTACATCTTCAAGGATGCCGACGACTACCTGATCCAGCTCAATGACGAGGATGTCCCGCAGCTCCGGCTGAACGCACAGTATCGCCGCATGCTGGACCGCGATCAGGAGCCGAGCAGGGAAGTTCGCAATTACGTCAAGGAGCGGTATGCATCGGCGTTGCAGCTGATGAAGAATATCGAGCAGCGCAAGCAGACGATCGTCAAGGTCTGCCAGTCCATCATTCGGCGGCAGACGGAGTTTCTGGAGCGCGGCATCGACCAGCTCAAGCCGATGATGATCAAGGAAGTCGCGGAAGAGATCGGTGTTCACCCTTCCACCGTCAGCCGGGCGGTCGCCGGCAAGTACGCGCACACACCCCAGGGCGTCTTCGAGCTGCGTTACTTCTTTTCGGAAGCGGTACAGGGCCCGAGCGGCGCCGCGACACCGCTGCTGATCCTTAAGCGAAGAGTCAGGAAAATGATCGAGGAAGAGGACCCGCGGCAGCCGCTCACCGATGAACAGATTACAGCCAGACTGCAGGCCGAAGGGATCCAGGTGACTCGCCGGACAGTGGCGAAGTATCGCGAAGATATGAAGATCCCGTCAACCCATCAGCGCCGCGCCCGCGAGTAGCGCATGCTTTGCGCGTGCCGGTTCCGCGGTTCGGTGCGGTCGAGCCTTTTCAATCGCCTGCACGCACCACCACGGCTTTGCGTCTCACTGACGGAGCCTGCTTGAGTATCCACGTTCTGGAGGTCGTCGCATGACAGTCAGCTATACCGGCAAGCTGGAGCTGGACCGGGGCCAACAGGGAAAACTCGAGGCCAAGTACGCGAAAATCGGCAAACTGCTCGACGCCAGCAACAAGGGCGACCGGCAGGCGCACATCATCCTCAATCACAACCGCGGCGTTCATCAGGCCGAGATAACCGTGAACTACATGGACCACTCGCTGGTCGGCGCCGGTGCGGATGGGGAGCAGTACAACGCGCTGCTGATCGCGGTCGAGCGCCTTGAGAAGCAAATCCTCAAAGTCCGTGACAAGCGCCGCGATCCGAAGTTCGGCCCCAAAGAGGTCCGCGAAAAGACCGAGGTCGAAGGCACCCGCGGCCCCTCGCAGTTTCTTCCTGCATCCGAAGCCGGCAACGGCCGCCGGCAGGTCTTCCGCGTCGCGCCGGGCGACCAAAAGCCCATGACCGTCGAAGAAGCAATGCTCGTCATCGACGATGACAGTTATCTGGTCTATGTGGATGCCGAGACCGAGCGGCTTGCAGTCCTGCTTCGCCGCCCCGACGGCAATTTCGATCTGGTGCAGTGCTGACCGCGGAGGATGCCGAGTTCTGAGGCAGCGCGCAGCCGGCTGAAATCCAACGCCGGCCCGCCTGCCGCCTCCACCCCGGAAATCCAGCCGAAGCTGATCATCATCACCGGCCTCAGCGGCTCCGGAAAAGGCACCGTTCTCAAAGCGCTCGAAGACCTCGGATACTACTCGGTCGATAACCTGCCCATCGAGCTTCTTCCAAAATTTGCCGAGCTGACCAGGCAGGCGCGCGAGATCCGGCGCGCCGCCGTTGTCGTCGATATCCGCGAAGGTCAGGCGCTTCAGAAATTCCCGCGCGCCTACGCAAAGCTGCAGAAGGCCGTGCCCTCGACGCTGCTGTTCCTCGATGCCGCCGACGAAACTATCATGCGCCGGTTCAGCGAGACGCGCAGGCCCCACCCGCTCGGCACCCACCAGCCCGTGCCCGGCAGCATCCGGGCCGAGCGCGAGCAGCTCAGACCGATCCGAAAACTCGCGCATCACATCATCGACACCTCGAAGTTCAACGTGCATGAACTGCGCGAGATCATTAAACGGCGATTCTCGGATGCGAACAACGAATCGCAGATTCTCGTGAATGTCATCAGCTTCGGCTTCCGCAACGGTATTCCGCCGGACAGCGACCTCGTCTTCGATGTCCGCTTCCTGCCCAATCCGAACTACATTCCCGAATTCAAACCGCTCACCGGCCGGCATCCGAGCGTCGCCAAATACATTCGCTCTTTCCCGCAGACCCGCGAGTTCATCGACCGTATGAGCGAACTGCTGGCGTATTTGCTCCCGCATTACATCCGGGAGGGCAAAAGCTACCTCACAATCTCCTTCGGCTGCACCGGCGGGCAGCACCGATCCGTGATGATGGCGACGGAAATCGCGCAGCGGCTTGGCCGGTCAGGCTACACCGTGAAGCAGAGCCACCGCGACATCCCGCGATAACACATCCGCGCGTTGCTGTCTTGTTGCAACTTTTCCGGCCCGAAGAGAATCTGACGAAAGGGAGTTCGCATCTCCGCTACGATGAAACGACCTGCACCGCGCCGCGGTCGAACGCACGCGCGCCCTGTGCTGGAGGGAAACCGCTGATCCGGGACTACATTGCGCTGACGAAGCCGCGCATCACGTGGCTTATCCTCATGAGCACCGGTATCGGGTACTTTTTCGGTGCGCACGGGGCGTGGGACTGGATCGCGCTGCTGCACACGCTCATCGGTACGGGCCTGATTGCATCCGGCACTGCGGCGCTGAATCAATGGTACGAGCGTGACGCGGATGCGCGCATGCACCGCACGCGCAATCGGCCGATTCCCGCTGGTCGAATTGCCGCCGTCAACGCCCTGTGGTTCGCGGCCGCCCTTTCCCTGATCGGGTTTCTCGAACTGTGGTGGGGAGCCAACCCCCTGACCGGGATTCTCGGCGCGCTGACGCTGCTGGTGTATCTGTTCGTGTACACGCCTCTGAAACAGAAGTCGTGGCATGCGACTACTATTGGCGCGGTGCCGGGCGCAATGCCGCCGCTGATCGGCTACGCCGGCGCTGCCGCACAACTGACGCCGGAGGCCTGGATTCTGTTCGCCATCCTGTTTCTCTGGCAATTCCCGCACTTTTACTCGATCGCCTGGATGTATCGCGAGGACTACGCGCGCGGCGGTATCAGAATGCTGCCGGTCGTCGAACCCGACGGCGACTCGACGGTGCGGCAGATTCTCGCCTGTTCGCTCGCCCTGATTCCGATCAGTCTGCTTCCGCGCTATTTCGGCATGGCCGGCAATCTGTATCTCGGCGGCGCGTTGCTGCTCGGCCTGGCGTACTTCTACGCCGGCCTCCAGGCCTCGCGCGATCGCACGCGCGCGCGAGCCCGGGCGATTCTGCTCACTTCCGTGATCTACCTGCCGATTCTCTACGGCCTGATGATGGCCGATCGCCCGCACCTGTGAGAACTGCGCATGCCGCCGCGCTGGCGTGCCTTGCACTGGCCGGACTCGGGTGCCGCCGTGGGCCCGCGCTCCCGACTTACAACATCGTTCCCGATTTCGAGCTGACCGATCAGACCGGCCGGACCTTCCGCAGCCGCGACAGGCTGAATGGTCATGTCTGGGTAGCGAACTTCATGTTCACGACCTGCATGGGTCCGTGCCCGCGCATGAGCAGTCAGTTGAAGCGGATTCGGGACGCCACGGCCGATTTCCCCGGGCGCCGGCTCGTCTCGTTCACCATCGACCCGCGGCGCGATACACCGGACGTGCTCGCGCAGTACGGCCGGCGGTTCGGCGCCGATCCCGCGAGCTGGGCCCTGCTCACCGGACCCCAAAACGAGCTGCACAACCTGAGCCGCAACGTCTTTATGCTTGGCGATGTGGACGGCAGGCTCGAGCACAGCACACGTTTCGTGCTCATCGATCGCGAGTCCCGCGTGCGCAATTACTACGACAGCTCTGATCCCGGCAGCATCAGGCAGCTCATCGCGGACATGCGTGCGCTCGCGCGATCGTGAAATGGCGGTCCGCGATCTCCCGGCAGTCAACGCCTTACTGAACGCGGCCGCCGCCGCCCTGCTGATCCGCGGCTGGATTCTGATCCGCCGCCGCCGGATCGCCGAGCACCGTCGCGTCATGGTCGCCGCTTTCTGCGTATCGGTGCTGTTCCTGATTTCTTACCTCGTGTACCACTTCGAGGCAGGTTCAGTGCGGTTTCGGCGAACGGGAGCGATTCGGACGGCGTATCTGACCATCCTCGGCACTCATACGGTGCTCGCGGCGATTGTCCCCGTGCTGGCGATCCTCAGCCTCGCGCGAGGCCTGCGCGGGAACTACGAAAAGCACAGGCGCATCGCACGCTGGACTCTTCCCGTCTGGCTGTATGTCAGCGTTACAGGCGTGATCGTGTACTGGATGTTGTACCGGCTGTAATCACGTGTCCAGCGCTATTTCCGGAACTTGAACACGATCGTGTAGTCGCTTGGTATTGGCCTCTCGCCGAGACGCGCCGGCGTGAAGCGCCACATATATGCCGTGTTGCGCGCGAGCTCAGCAAGGTTGCGCAGTAGTGACGAATTCTCCCGCGCTGCCTGCGCGGCAACCACACGGCCTCTCTCGTCGATGCGCACCCTGACTTCCGTGGTCAGCTCGCCCTGGATCATCGCTCGAACGCTCGCCGGGAGGGCGACCGCCACCTTATGCACCGGCGCAGCGGGAACGTAGGGAGCCGAGGCAATCGACGGCGCCGCCGTCAGAGGCTTGCTGCTCACGGTGGTTTCCGCCCGCGGAGCTTCTGGTCGCTGCGGTTCCGCGGCTGCGGATGCGGGCCGCGATACCGGCGGGGTCGCGGCAGCCGGTTTTGCCGGGCTGGGTTCGCCCCGAGGTTCCGGGATGCTACGAAGCAGGATACTTTCCGGAACAGAATGTGCCCCCGGCGAGCTGCCCAGTGCCAGCTCGGGAAGCCGCTCTATACGCGCGGTCCCGGCGGGGAAGGACTCCTGCGTCGGCGGCGTGAACGGCCGTGGTGCTGGTTTCTCGGCCCCGGATTCCGCACCCGCGACGGCGGAATCTTGTTTGGCCACTGTGTCGCCCGCCGGCACCCGCGTACGGGTATCCGTGCGCGGCCCGATCGCAAGGCGATCGCCCACGGCGGGGGATCTGCCGCCCGCACCAAGCACGCGCAGCGACTCCCG